>JBAQWI010000398.1:0-13560 GCA_049298835.1 Oscillospiraceae bacterium | reverse complement strand
TAGCTCTGGCTTTGAACGGTCGCAGATGATAGGACCTGCAATAATCTGTGCGTTTTCAAATTTTAGGGTATCTGCAATTTTGTAACCTTCTGTTGCGTGAATAAGGACATAATCAAGGTTAAATTCTTTTGCAATTCTGATTGCTGTGAAGATATCGTCTGCACGATGTGCGTGAAAAAATGCCTTGATTTCACGTTTTAGGACAGGCACTAACGCTTCGCACTTAATATCATATTCAGGTTCGTCAAAATCTTCATCCTCTAGGTAATTTGCCCAATCCTCCATATAGCGTTTTGCCTTTTTGAGTTGTTCTCTTATTAATGCGGCAATCGCCATTCGTGTTACTGGGGTTTGGCTTTTTGAATTGTAGACACTCTTAGGGTTTTCACCCAATGCAAACTTCATTCCTACTGGAGATTTAATAATCATATCATCAATTCTTGTACCAGCAGTTTTCATAGCAATCCATTGTCCAGCAATTGGATTGGCAGAGCCCGGTCCTGTGAGTACTGAGGTGATACCTGCATGGATAGCCTCCAAAAAGCAGTCGTCAAATGAGTTTACAGCATCAATTGCCCTAAGTTGTGGCGTAATTGGATCTGTTTCTTCATTGCCGTCATCACCCTCAAACCCAAGCCCATCGTCCCACATTCCTATGTGGCAGTGGCAATCAATAAACCCTGGCAAAAGCAGCGCAGACTTTGCATCTATTGTGTTGACATCGGATAGTGTAAGGCTTTCCATAGTTCCAATAGCGTCAATTTTACCGTCCTTAATTGACACATATCCATTGTCGTAATTATTTTCTTCCATAGTCATAATTTTAGCGTTTATTATTAGCATAAATAGCTCCTTTAAATTCACATTGTTTGTTTTTGTCATGGTGAAAACTATTGCAATAGTATATTTTTGTGAGATTCTCACCGATTAACAGTATTAAACAAACAAATACATTGTTATTATAATTATACCATTTTTCCCACCCATTTCAATAGATATATTTGTACAATTGCTATTTAGTGTAACTGATTTTTTCTAACAGCATAAAATGATAGTGTAATTATTGTGTAGCGGGAAATAGACCTGATACGCAAATACAACACCAATTAGAAGAAACCGGAGGAATAAAAATGAGCGAAAAATTAATCACTTTTAGACCAAGTGCAACTGGCGTCATTCCAAAAGTAGTTGGTATGATGACTCCAAGTGCAACTGGTGTTAGCCCAAGTACAACTGGCATATTGCCAAATGCTACTAATGTAATGCCAAGTACGGCGGGTTTGTTACCAAATGCTGCTAATGTGTTACCGAGTACAGCTGGCGTGTTGCCGAATGCAAATAGAGTAATGCCAAGTACAACTAGTGTGTTACCAAATGCTACTAATGTATTACCAAGTACAACAGGCGTGATGCCGAATGCAAATAGAGTAATGCCAAGTACAACTAATGTGTTGCCGAATGCTACTAATGTAATGCCAAGTACAACTGGTGTATTACCAAATGCAAATAGAGTAATGCCGAATGCAACTAGTGTGTTGCCAAGTATGACTAATATGATGCCAAATGCAAATAGTGTAATGCCCAATACAACTAATGTGTTGCCGAATGCAACGGGATGCAGTCAATTCACCTCACAGCCAGTATCTTTAGCAATGGCATATGTGCCTTTGCAACAATGGAGAGAAATATATGATATGGCGATTGGTTTTGAGAGAGGCACTATTTTCAAAGAACTAGATAAACCATTTATAGGCGAGGAGGCTGTTCCAAATGACTGATAGACAAAGATTAATGCGCAATATTCAAATATGTGATTTAGCGCTATTTGAGGCAGCACTTTTTCTTGATACCCACAAAACTGACAAAGATGCACTTGCCTACTATGATAAGCACCGCACCTTAGCTATGGCTTATAAAAAAGAGTATAACGAAAAATATGGACCACTTGTCCTTTCCGAAAATGACAATAAAGATGTTTGGCAATGGGCAGACGGTCCGTGGCCATGGGAATATTCAAGCGATTCAAACGGTTAAGGGCAAAAAAAGAGCCGACTTATTTGTCGGTAGAAAGGACGAAAATATATGTGGCAATACAGTAAAAAACTACAGTATCCTGTTAAGATAAAAAATCCAGATCCTGCTATGGCAAAACTTATTTTAACTCAGTTTGGAGGCCCAGACGGCGAGCTTGGTGCTGCAACACGTTATCTTTCGCAACGTTACGGTGCACCTACCCCACAAGTTAAAGCAATACTAACCGATATAGGCACAGAGGAATTAGGGCATTTCGAAATGATATGTGCAATTGTCTACCAACTAACAAGGAATCTTTCAATAGAGGACTTGAAAAAGGGCGGATTCGATGCCTATTATGTTGACCATACGACAGGTCTATACCCAGCATCTGCTTCGGGCACACCGTTTTCAGCGGCAACATTTCAGTCGACTGGCGATGCTATTGCTGACCTACACGAGGACTTGGCAGCAGAGCAAAAGGCAAGAGTTACCTATGATAATATTTTAAGGCTAATTGACAATCCTGATGTAAGAGATCCAATCAAATTTTTGCGTGCAAGGGAAATCGTACATTTTCAAAGATTTGGTGAGGGACTCAGACTCGAGCAAGAACAACTCGACTCAAAGAACTTTTATGCCTTTAATCCACAGTTTGACAAGAGAACCTAAAATACAAGCAAGACTAAAAAGGTTGATACTGTTACGTATCAACCTTTTGTCTATCTTAGGCGCCCCCATCGGTGAGCAGAGAGAAAAAGTGCTAAAAAGGTATCTAAGCAGTATAATTAAAGTTTGATAATGAGGTTTTTTAAAAGTAAATGAATGTCTATAAGATATTAGGTGCTGAAATGTTCCTTTTCTTCTTCTTTATTAAATAGTTATAAAAAAACCAAAATGAAACTAAAGCTACTACTACAAAAGATATGTTTTTTATATAGAAGTATGTGGAGTTGTTATTTTTATGTGGATTTGGATTTTCCAACACCTCTGAAAAAGAAATGCTATCAATAATTTTGTTGAGAAACTCATCTTTTTGTACTGTTTTCAAGTTGTCGTAAGAACTCAAACCGATATTAATTGTCTGTCCATTTACTATAGTTTGGCATTGAACTCCATACATTGTTTGGGTTTTCTCAATTTTTTCAAAATTCATTTTTACAAATTTAGCTTGATTGGTGTTGTATGTAATAAAGTCTAGAAAAGTTATGCCGTTTTTTGACATTAGGTCAATGTCATTGAGTTCTTGTGCTTGTTTTATCAACTCTTCATCTTCAAGTTCATTAAAGTTGTACACACTTTTACTATAGTCGTTTTCATACATAGAAATAATAATACTGTATTTATTCGTTTTATCAAATATAGTTAAATATATATCGCTCGCTTTATATAACTCTTCTAAAGTTGCTTTGTCTGTTTTAAATAAACCTAAATTGGGGTCGTTTTCATCAATATTTCTTGTGAAGACAACTAATTCTTCTGGTATTTTGAGGCTCATTTTAAGCTCGTCAATGTTATATACATTATCTTGAGCATAAACTACGTTACAGTTAAAGCAAAAGACAGTAAATAAACACATAAGTAGTGAAAACACTTTTTTCATTAACTCACACAACCTTTTTTATATTTTATAATACATCATATTTTTACATTTTTAAATGTAAAAATATACAGTTGCAAAGCCAATACCCCAAGGTTAGGAATACTAGAAAACCAAAATTTAAAACTGTGAAAACAATTAGGTATCTTTTCGTATTTGCACACTCACTTTTTGCGTATAGCTTATATGAAATTAAACTTGCAAGGGAAGCCACTATCGTTCCAAGTCCACCTATATTAACGCCTACTAAAAGTTCTTTCACATTTTGCGTAAATCCAGACAGCATAATTGCTGTGGGAACATTGCTTATAACTTGGCTCAAAGCAATGCTTGAAATAAGCTCTTTGCCATTAATAAACTTTAAAATCATATCTTTAACAATATTAATATTACTTAAATTTCCCACAAAGATAAAAAATGCGACAAAGGTAATGAGTAGACTAATATCAACTTTTTTGAAAAGTTTTTTATCAAGTATGTAAATTGTAATCGTAGTAATAGCAAGACAAACTCTATAATCTACTACCCTTAGAACTGTCAAAACACAAAGTGCAAAAAGAATTATATAGAGAATAAAATTGAATTTATTCTCTATATTAGGAATAGTGTCCTGGTTAAAACTCATCTGCTCACTTTTTCTAAACAGCATAGTAAGTGTAATTAGCAAGTAGCTTAAAATACCAATTGGCAAAATAATCTTGAAAAAAGTGAGTATATTCATATTATAGTAGGAATACAAATATAGATTTTGAGGGTTCCCAATAGGCGTAATCATACTTCCCAAGTTAGCGGCTATCGTTTCCATTACGATAACATAAATAAGCTGATTTTGATGCTTGCTTCCAAGCAATCCAATAGTTAAGGGAACAAACGTAATGAGTGCTACATCATTGGTCACAAGCATTGCACAAAAAAATGTTATATTGACTAAAAAAATTGAAACAGTCTTTACATTGCAGGTGGTCTTTAAAATTTTTGAAGAAATTACATCAAACAAATTTGACTTTATTAGCCCAGCCACCACGAGCATTAGGCAAAATAAAATAGCAAGAACTGAAAAGTCAATGTAACTAATATAGTTCTCGCTCGGCTTTACGAAGAACGCTGAAACTGAAGCCACTAAACACGCAACTATTAATACAATTTCATGCTGTATAAACTTATGTGTTTTTTGAAAAATCATAATTAAATCCTTTTATAAAGTTTTCTCATTCTTAATTAACTTCCTATTTTTGGCTTTCTATAAAGCTTGATTATTATCCATATCATACCATGATTTAACGAAATGTGCTAGTGTGAATTTGAATGCATTTATGCATAATCACCATATACCTGCAAACACTATAATAAAAGTAAGGAGGGCTATTATGGCAAAAAAGGGAATGAGACGACCTGATCCAAAGGATGCACACGGAACTGAAAGTAATCATAAAACACATATATCTAAAAATGATGTTCCCCCTGTGCCTGAGATACAGGGCAGAGCAAAAACTAGCAAAGAAAAAGCTGGCACAATATAAAAAAATTACCCATTCTTGTGTAATTTATTCTG
The DNA here is from genome assembly GCA_049298835.1 of Oscillospiraceae bacterium. GTDB lineage: Bacteria > Bacillota > Clostridia > Oscillospirales > Ruminococcaceae > Paludihabitans. Next base: position 8,395 of record JBAQWI010000398.1, on the reverse strand, counting down.
TCCAAATGTTATCTGTTTATAAAAAATTGTATTAATATAAAAATATTTGGTAAAATATTGGATAAAATATGTGCGAGGAGATGATATCTATGGATGGTAATGTTGAAATGCTTGAATACATTTTTCAAAATTCTCAAATGGGCGTGAGCACAATAAATCAGTTATTGAAAATTGTAGAAGATGATGAGTTTAAGGCAGACCTAGTGTCACAGGCAAATGAATATGATACAATAAACCAATGGGCAAAAGAAAAAATGCAGCGTAGTGGTGGTGAAGTAACAACCGTAGACAGGCTAAAAAAAGTGAGCGCAGAAATAATGACCAATGTGAATACTATAGCGAACAAAAGCTCATCACACGTTGCCGAAATGCTTATTCAAGGCAGTACTATGGGTATTATTGATGCAACAAAAAATATTAAACAATACAGCCACGCTGACCAAGATATACTTGATTTAGCCAATAAGTTGCTGAAATTTGAGCAAAACAACGTAGAACAATTAAAGAGATTTTTATAATCAAACCTAAGTATTTAGAAAAGGCACGTGCTAATATGCAAGTGCCTTTTTACTATTGTGTTGCAAAGCAAACGAATTTACAGTATGATATAGTTCACTAGCATAATTATAAGTAGTTATTTTATAATGGGACTGATAGACTTCTTGGTTTACCGCTATAAATTAACGTGGTTACAAGCTATAGAAAGAACGGTGAAACCTATGGTGGATTTAATTATAATTGGCGCAGGATGTGCAGGGCTAACTTCTGCGATATATGCAATACGAGCGGGGCTTAGTGTAGTTGTTTTTGAAAAAGGGATGTATGGCGGACAAATTTCAGTTACAAATGAGGTAGAAAACTACCCATCTATTGAGAAAATTTCAGGTCCTGACCTATCTAACAAGATTTATGAACAGGCTGTAAAGCTAGGGGCAGATATACGTTTTGAAGAGGTTTTTTCAGTTGAACTTGAGGGTGCAATCAAACAGGTTAACACCCAAATCCAAAGCTATCAAGCAAAAGCTGTGATTATTGCAAACGGAGTTGAACGCAGAAAAATTGATTGCAAAGGGGAAGATGAGTTCGCAGGCAAAGGGGTATCTTATTGTGCGACCTGTGATGGTGCTTTTTTCAAAAAGCAACCAGTCGCTATTGTTGGTGGCGGAAACACAGCACTTGAAGATGCCTTATTTTTGTCAAATGTTTGTAGTAAGGTTACTATCATACATCGACGGGATGCCTTTACAGCACAAAAAATACTAGTAGATTCAATTAATAACCGTGAGAATATAGAAATTCGTTTTAACACTACCGTTTCCTCAATTGAGGGGGAAAATATGGTGAAATCTATGACGATTAACGATACCAAAACCAATCTTACTGAAACGATTGGTGTAACTGGCGTTTTTGTTGCGATAGGGTTAAAGCCAGACAATGCAACGTATGAAACGGTTGGGCTTGATAAGTCGGGATATATTATCGCTGACGAAAACTGCACCACTCGTTTTGAGGGAGTCTATGTTGCAGGGGACACTAGAACTAAGCTGTTAAGGCAAATTGTCACTGCGGTATCCGATGGCGCGACAGCGGCATTTCAAGCTGCAAACTTTATTAATACTCACAATTAAAATAGCAATAGTAAAAAGGATGTATTGAGTTATAAGTCCTTTTTACCATTGCTATAAACGAACAAAAAACTGCACCCTCGTAAAAGGGTGCAGTTATAAGATGAATTATATATTACAAAAATTATCTTTGTTTTGAGAAACACTCGCTGCAATAAACAGGACGGTCATCTCTAGGTTTGAAAGGTACTTGTGTTTGAGATCCGCACTCAGCACATGTAGCTGGGAACATTTCTCTACGAGCAGAGTTTCCGCCGTTTGAGTTTTTGCGAGCATTGCGGCAATCTTTGCAACGTGTAGGCTCGTTTGTGAAGCCTTTTTCTGCGTAAAAGTCTTGCTCACTTGCAGTGAAGATAAATTCTGCGCCACAGTCTCTGCAGCTTAAAGTTTTGTCTTGATTCATTAAATGGTAACCTCTTTTTAAAAAATATATGCTAAACATATGTATAGCACTATCATTAGTGTACAACTTAAAGTAATAGTTGTCAAGCAATTTTAATAAAAAAATTAAATATTTTTTTAATTTTTTATAAAAATTTGATTTTTCAGGTCAATTATGAGGAAAATTAGCGAAGAAAGCATAATAAGTGCCACATAATTCAGATTAATTGGAGTTTCCCTAAATAAAAATGGAAGATAACTACATAGCGATGAAAATATTACCAGTACTGCAACATAGAATTTTTTCGGACGATAAATCGCATAAAGAACGCTAAAAACATCTGCAACATAGAAATATCTCTCGTGCATATGTGGCAATAAGAACGGCAAAAGTATCGCAAAGAACAATGCTAGTGAAATAATAATGTCCTTAGTTAATTCAAACTTCTTTATAATTAAGATATAAATTGCAACAAGAACTTCCACTAAGCAAAGCAGTATTGCCGCCATTGCAATCATTTTATCCGTATTTTGAGAGATGAAAATATATAGGTTTGGAGCATTCATTGATAGTTTATTATACTGCCCCGATTGTGAAATATAAATGGTTAAAAGCTCAAAAAAGTTTCTGCCTGCAATTGCAGAGGGAATGATGCTTACAATATAGATAGCAGGAATGAGAAAAAAATGCAAAAACTTCATCTTGCCTTTTAGCCACAAAACCACCAACAATGGTGCAATAAAGATTGCTTGAAGTTTAAAGCATAACGCAATTGCAAAGAATGAGGTTGCCAAAACTGGCTTATCTTTCATAAATGCAAAAACGCAGAGCACCAAAAATGTGGTGTAAATTACGTCACATTGTGCCCAACAAGCTGAATTTAGCAGAATTGTAGGTGTAATAAGGGCGATGCCATAGGAAAGTATTGCAACAGATGTGCTCGCATATTTTGCATAAGCCATCTTCATAATGGTGATTGCTAAAATGAAATCAAAGATGCAAGATACAAGCTTTATCGAAACCAAACTATCTATAGGAAGATAGGTCAAAGCCGCAAGTATATAAAAATAGGGTGGGGTATAATCTCCCAACGAGATAGAAAGTGCACTAAATCCACCATTATCCTTTATAGTATGAAACCACTTTTCTAAAAACTGGGTATAATCGCCCGAAACAAAGGGGAAAAGAGATACTCTCATTAAAACGCAAAAGAAAGTGAAAAAAGTAAAAGCAAGTAAATCAATTGTCCTAAGTTTAAAATGTTTAGAAACAGTAAATTCTTGAAATAAAATATCTTCCATTTTATGTTGCATTTTAACCCTCCAAAGCTGTATTATTAAGTAATATGATACCATAAACGATAGATGTTTGCAATTGAATATGATACAATAACAAGAGAAAATTTGTTTACAGTAGTAAAATTATGTTAAGTTTATAGAGTTGAAAATACAGGAGGAAAAACTATATGGTAAACTACGGGGTGATAGGAACTGGTTGGATAACAGGTAGTTTTATTGATGCAACAAGAAAGGTTGAGGGATTAAACCTAACCAGCGTATACTCTCGTGCAAAAGAAAAAGCAGATGAGTTTGCGTTAAAATATGGGGCAAAGGAAACTTTCACGAATCTTTGCCAAATGGCAAGCAGTGACAAAATAGATGCTGTTTACATCGCAAGTCCTAACAGTTTTCATTATGAGCAAAGCAAGCTGTTCCTGCAAAATAAAAAGCACGTTATCTGTGAAAAACCAGTTGCGGTAAGTGGCGAGCTGGTGCAAGAACTAATGGAAATTGCAAAAGAAAATAACGTAATTTTCATGGAGGCAATCAAAGGTATTCATCTGCCACAACACAGAGTGCTACAAGAAGCGATAAAAAGAATCGGTAGGGTAACTTCTGCGAAGTTTGATTTTTGCCAACTTTCCTCAAAATATCCAGCGTTAAAAAATGGCGAGATGCCTAATATATTTAACCCTCAGTTTAAAACTGGATGCGTTATGGATATAGGGATTTACTGCATTTACCCTGCTTTGCATCTCTTTGGAAAATACAATCAAATTTCTGCACACGCCCTAAAACACACCAATGGAATTGACCTTTGTGGTGGCAGTATTCTTTGCTATGATGACAAAGTTGTGACACTCACCTACTCAAAGCTAGGTGACGGTAGAGGTGTATCCGAGATTATCGGTGACAATGGCACGATTACAATCGGAAAGCTTTCGGACCTTGAGGGGATAACCTTGCACCATACAGATGGGACGACAGAGAGTATTCACACCGTTGACCAAAGCGTCCATTCGATGCAATTTGAGGCTCAAAGTTTTTACAATTACATCACAAACTTTGCAGAGTATGAGGCGCAATATAATCAGCTAGGTGAATTGTGCGTTAATGTAAGTGATACACTAAAGGCTATTCGAAAGCAATGTAATATGGAATTTTAAATTAATATAGATTAATACAGCTTATTAAAAAGAACAGTTAAAAGGGTTACCCTTTAGGGTAGTCACGATAAGGAAGTATTTCCGTTACCGTGACACCTTATTTATCATTACGATGAGATTTCGTAGCGAATAAATAAGGCTTAGCCTTTAACCGTTCTTTTTTTCGTTTTATTTAATATAGATTTAAGTAAGAAGAAACCAATGATTGCACCCATTGAACCAGCAATGATATCAGTCATGGTATCGTCTAACCCACCCTGTGATTGAAGTCCAAAAAGCTTATCTCCACTATATTCCCAAATTTCCCAAATGGCAGCACTTGCAACTGCAATGAAAAAGGTGAATAACAACCTTATAATATTTGGAACAGAGGCTTGAGGATGTTTATCTATCAAGCATTCATAGCCATAATCTGCTAAAAGTACAAGCAAAGTCCCACTTGAAAAATGCAAAATAAAATCGTAAGTAGGGATAATGGTATAAACATTAAGCATCGCACCTAGATATTGAGAAAGAAAAGCAAATAGTGCAATTCCGACATAATACATAGATTTCATTTTCTTTGAAACCAGAGTGAGCACCAAAATAGCGGCAACGCAAAGTGCAACGCTAGAAATAGTAATTGCTTTTGTTGTAAACAAATCAACCACATAGGTTGCGATATAAATAACAAGGAGAAGAATAGAAACTTTTAAGTTAAGAGAATTTTTTTTCACTATTGACACCCCCTGAGAATATTTTATAGTTTAAATAATAGTACTAAGAGTTTACCTTAAAGTTAGATTCAAGTCAATAAAGACAATATGGATTTTGTGTTCTATATCTGAGATTTGCAACATAAATATTTACAAAATGGACAACCCACAAAGCAAAGGATGAAAAAGAAAGGTGAAAACAAATTATGGATATGAAATATTTAGAGGCAATTCGTTCTCTGACAAAAAATCTAACCTCAATGCTATCAAATTTTCCCACAGAGTTGCAGGGTTTTGTGCGTGAGGTAGCAATACGCACTGATAAACCTGTTGTAATATCCACTTTTAGTGGTGAATATTTTCTGAAAAAAGATGGTGGTTTTTCTAAGTTTATGCCAATTACTCCATACATAGTCACAAGGGAAGAACTTTTTGAATGTATTAGAATATTGACGGAGTACTCACTCCACAGTTATAAGTCTGAAATAAACTCTGGATTTATTACGATTAAGGGTGGACACAGAGCAGGTATTTGTGGTAGCTCTGTATACGAAAATGGTGAGATTGTTGCAGTCAATGACATTTCCTCAATTAATTTAAGGATTGCACGTCAAGTCAAAGGGGTTGCAACAAACCTAGTGAAGAATATATATCGTGACTGTATCTCCTCAACAATAATTGCAGGCCCTCCTGCAAGTGGTAAAACGACCATGCTTAAGGATATCGCACGTTGTATGTCAAATGGAACGCTAAACTACAATACAAAGCTTTGCATCGTAGATGAACGTGGCGAAATTGCAGCAGTTTATCGAGGTACTCCACAAAATGATGTGGGCATTATGACCGATGTGTTTGACGGCTATAAAAAGGGTGATGGAATGGAATCTGCCATACGGTCTATGTCGCCAAAAGCAATTATATTAGATGAGATTTCTGGGCTTGAAGATGTCAACAAAATTAAGCAAAGTCTAAACGCAGGAGTAGCTGTAATTGCAACAGTCCATGCTGGAAGCTTAGACGAGCTGTACAGGAAAAAATACATCTGTGAAATGCTAAATGAGGGAAACTTCAAGCATATAGTCCTCTTAAACGATGCACAAAATCCTTGTACCGTAAAAGAAATAGTATCTCCAAAGGAGCTAGTTTTATGTTGCTGAAATTGTTTTGTTGTTTGCTCGTAATATTTATTGGCTCTTATGCAGGTTTTGCAAAAGCACATCAATATAAAGATAGGGTAAAACAGCTTAGTGAATGTGAGTTGTTTCTCTCTAGGCTAAAAACCTATATGGGTGGATCAAAAGCCTCAACAAAAGAACTGTTTTTAAGCCTTGCAAATACCGACAGCTTATCTGAATTGGTGTTTATCAAAAATACGAGCAAAAGGCTTGAAACTGAACCGAATTTTCCTATTGTATTTGCAGAGTGCATCCACGAGTCCAAATCTCAACTTGCACTAAAAAATGAAGACTATATCCCATTACTGAATTTGAGCGAGTTGATAGGCTCGTATGATACACAGGGCGTTTTAAATGGAATTGAACTTTCAAGGGAGCTGATAAGGCAGTCACAGCAAGATGCAATAGAACAAAGCCAAACCAACGGAAAGCTTGCACGGTCGCTTGGGATATTGGCAGGAATTGCGGTTGCAATCTTAATTGCATAGTAGGGGTCGATGCCCGCATCGACCCGTGGAACGCATAAATAAAATCAAAATGTGGGCGGTTGATAACCACCCCTACAACGGAAAAATAAAATTCAAACAAACCCCGTATAACCAAAAAATAAAATTTACAATTGGGTAAGGCTCGTTGAAAAATAAAGGAGGAGTTACATAATGGACGTTGATTTGATATTCAAAATTGCTGCAATCGGAATTATTGTTGCGGTTTTAAATCAACTTTTGATACGATCTGGGCGCGAGGAACAAGCAATGATGACAACCTTAGCAGGGTTGATTGTCGTATTAATGATGATTGTTTACGAAATAAAGGACCTGTTTGACGTGATTAAAAACGTATTTGGATTATGGTAAACGAATATGAATATTTTTTCTATGATAGGGATTGCAATCATATCTACTGCAATCTGCATTTTACTCAAGGAGTACAAGCCTGAATATGCAATGGTTGTATCACTTGCTTGTGGCATAGTACTGTTTTCGATGATTATTGTAAGCTTGCTACCAGCGTTTAGAACAATGTCTGATTTAATGCAAAAGGCACAGATAAACACCACATATACCACGGCAATTATCAAGACACTTGGTGTGTGTTATGTAACCCAACTGGCGAGCGATAGCTGTAAGGATGCTGGGCAATCTGCAATTGCATCTAAGGTTGAACTCTCTGGAAAAGTGTTTATTGTCATCATATCACTTCCTTTGTTTGAGGATTTAATCGACATTGCATTTTCACTTATCAATATGAATTTGTAAAAATAAAGGAAGGTAAAATGATTGTGAAACGATTATTGACATCGATACTCTTTGTCTTGGTGCTGGTTTGTTCCTTAACTGGACAAGTATCAGCACAGGATGACAACCCTCCAAATCAAAAGGATAGCTTTCAAAAACAATATGACGAATTGCTTCATTCGAGTGGTGCAGATGGACTTTTTTCTATTGTTCCAGAGGATGCAAAAGGGATATTGGAACGCACAAAAATCAGCGACCTTTCCCACGAAAGCCTGATAGGGATATCGTTTTTTGACTTTGTAGGTTCTATTTGGGATAGCATAAGAAATGCAGTCACGAAACCGTTAAAAATGCTGTTAACTTGCATTGGCATCATCTTGCTTTGTGCGTTGTTAAACTCGCTCAAAAGCTCCTTCAACAATCAATCCTACGAGCACGTGTTCTCGGTGGTTTCAGTCATATGTATCAGTTCTGCAATCATAGTTCCGATTGCAAATCTCATTATAAAAACATCGAGCCTAATCAAACAAGTGAGCAACTTTTTACTCTCATTTATCCCTATTTATGTGGGCATCATCACAGCCTCTGGAAAACCCATTTCGGCAACTGCATATTCTACTGCAATTATTGGTGTGGTTCAAGTCATTTCAAGGATATCAGCTACGGTGTTTGTTCCTCTTTTGGGAATTTACATGGCATTTTGCTTAATTGGCTCTGCTTCACACGAGATTAACGTGGAAGGAATTGCAAAGACGGTAAAAACAACCGTCATTGTTGCACTCACATTCCTAATGACAATTTTTGTAGGCTTGCTTACCGTTCAAGGTGTGGTTG
>JBAQWI010000397.1:0-2900 GCA_049298835.1 Oscillospiraceae bacterium | reverse complement strand
AGTTAACATTATTGTTTCATTGGAGTATGAGCAAGCGATCATTCGTGTGGAAGATAACGGGATTGGTTTTGACTATCAACACTTTCACAGCATATATGGACATTATGGGATTCTTGGTATGCAAGAAAGAGCAAAAGCAATTAATGGAAAGTTGATCATTGAAAGTGGAAAACAGTGCGGAACCTGTATAACTCTAATTGTCAAGATATGAGGGGTGGAGAACTTTGAGAACGAAACCCACTAAAATCTTATTAGTAGATGATCACACTATTGTCAGAGAAGGTCTTAGACTTATTTTTGATGCGGAAGAAGAATTTTCGGATATTGATGAAGCCAAAAATGGGAAAGAAGCTTTGGAAATGCTGGAGATCGTTCAGTACGACCTGATTCTTTTGGATATTCAAATGCCTGTCATGGGGGGGTTAGAATTTTTGGAAGAAAAAAGGAAACTAGGGTGTAATGTGCCGGTAATAGTTTTGACCATGTCAGATGATGCAGTCGTTATTCGGAAAACAATTGACTATGGCGTAAAAAGTTTCATCATAAAAGATTCTTCGCGAAAGGAAATGTTGGAAGTTATTAACAAAAGTCTGGAGAATAGAGCATTCTTTCCGAAGGAAATAACAGAATTGCTTGAAAGAGATGCGCATAAGCTTATCAATCCGGAGCACTCTTTAGGAACGGATTTGACTCAAAGAGAAAGGTTGATTTTGACTCATGTCGTCAGGGGTGAAATGAGCAAAGAAATAGCGATGGACATGGGCATCACCGAGCGAACTGTCAAGGCGCATTTGACAAATATTTACAGGAAGTTAGGCGTAAATTCCAGAACTGAAGCTGTTGCGATGGCTCTGGTTAAGAAAATAATAATAGTTCCAAATATGTGAAAACTTCCCAAAGGTACAATATCAACTTTATCTCAATGCTCTTATAATAAAATTAAGCAGAAGAGCAATACGATAAGGAGAGGCGATTTCATGGAAGTAAAAAATAAGGTAGTCGTGGTAACTGGTGGAGCAAATGGTGTGGGTAGGGAGTTGGTACTGACATTATTAAGTAAAGGAGCAAAGGTGGCAGCTGTTGATATCGACGAAATTGGACTGAGAGAAACATTTACTATTTCTGGAAAAAATCAAAACATGTCCATACATATAACGGATATCGCTGAGCTTGAACAAGTGGAAGCTTTACTTCAGGATGTCCTGGTTGAGCATGGTCAAATAGATGTTCTCATAAATAATGCTGGTATCATTCAGCCTTTTCTTAATGTAGATGAAATCGGAAAAGAGAAGATTGATCAAATTATCAATGTGAATCTGCATGGGACTCTGAATATGGTTCGAGTTTTTTTACCTGAGCTAAAAAAACGACCTGAGGCTCATCTGACAAATATTTCGAGTATGGGAGGTTTTTTCCCGGTCCCTGGTCAAAGTATTTACGGCGCTTCCAAAGCGGCTGTAAAACTTTTGACGGAAGGGCTTTACGCCGAAATGGCGGGCACGAATATGGGTGTCTCTGTCGTAATCCCTGGTGGTATAGCAACTAATATAATGAAAAATTCAGATTTAGGAATCAATGTTGAGGATGTTAATGTAAAAACCACTAAATTTCTATTAACGCCTAAAGAAGCGGCCAGACTGATTATTTCAAGTGTAGAAAAGAATAGATTCCGCATGTTTATCGGGAAAGATGCCAAGCTTATGAATGTTTTGTATAAAATAAGCCCTAAGTTGGCAATAAAGCTTATCGGAAAAGTGTTGCGAGTGAACTAGAAAGGTAAAGAGGTGCAAGATGAAAGAGGTATGTGTGATAACTGGCGGAGGCAGCGGTATGGGTCTGGCAGCTGCTAAAGAGTTGGGTGACGAGTATCAAATTCTGATTACCGGCCGAACAATCGAGAAGTTGCAAGCAGCGGTGGAAGACTTGAAAATGAAGGGGATAGAAGCAGAAGGATTTCCTTGTGATGTTTCTGACCGCAGAGCGGTTGAAAAATTAGCTGAATATGCGTCAAGTATGGGGAATATCAAGGTGGTTATACATGCAGCGGGGCTGTCGCCAAATATGGGCTCTGCGGAAACAATCATGCGGATCAATGCTGTCGGAACCGTCAACGTTAATGAGGTTTTTTATGGAAAAGTAATCCAGAATGGCTGTATCATCAATGTCTCATCCATGTCGGGTCATCTCGTTCCAAAGATGGTCATGCCTTCAAAAAAGTATTCATTATCGACAACAAATATAGAATTATTTTTGAAGAAAATGATGAATAGAGTTTCCCTTTTTCCAAAGAAACATCAATCCGGGGTTTCATATAGCATATCCAAAAATTTTGTGATTTGGTACGCTCAAATGCATGCGGAAAAATTTGCTGAAAGAGGAATCAGAGTATTCTCGATTTCGCCGGGGCTTTTTGAAACGCCTATGGCTGACGCAGAAAGAGAGCTAAGCCAAGGATTTGTAGAAAAATGTGCAATCAAACGCTACGGTAGGGTGGAAGAGATCGCTTATCTATTTAAAGTTTTATCAAATGAGAAAGCTGGCTATCTTACTGGCATTGATATTCTTTGCGATGGTGGATGCATCGCTTCAGGAACCAAGGGACTTCTTAAAGTATAAAAGAAAATCTGATTACCTGAATCGGTCCCGAAATGACTCAATTAAGCTGAGTTGCTTCGGGGCTATTTTTTTCTTGATGTGTTTGAATAGTATAATATTTCTTTGTAAAGAGAAAGAATGCGCTTACTGATTATGATATCCTTAATTTACTGAATGATTTTCGATTGAAAAAGAAAAAATAAATAATCGTGGAATCATAATTACAATCCAAAGGAGCGATTCGAATGACATTTTTACTGGGAACGGCAACAGCTGCACATCAAGTGGAAGGAAATAATACGCAC
>JBAQWI010000396.1:0-17767 GCA_049298835.1 Oscillospiraceae bacterium | reverse complement strand
TCATTGTTCCAAACACTTCAGCTCCAAGACCTAATATGCTAGTTATTTTTTTATTCATGTTTAGAACCCCCATTATTTGAGTTCTTCATAAGTTCTTTTAATACAGAATGATTTGTAATAAATAATACTGTATCATTTTCAAGAATTTCAGTATTACCTTTAGGGTAAATAACTTTTTCGTTTTTCAAAATAGAAACAATAACGCATTCATTTGGCAATATTAATTCTTTTATTTTATGATTACGCCAAGGGTTGTTTTTGTTTATAACTACTTCTGCCAAAACCATTGAACCTCGTTCGAATGTTTGTATCAATTTATATTCTTCATTATCAAGCTCATATTGGATCATATCTGCAATTAGTACAGTACTACATACAATTCTATCAACACCAAGTGCTTTAAACATTGAAATATTTTTGGGATTGTTCACTCTTGCTATTGTTTTTTTAATGTTAAAACTAACTTGAGCGATTTGACAGATAACCATATTTTCTTCATCTGTACCTGTTACGGCTGCTACAATCTCAGCATTGTTAATACCTGCGTCAATTAAAACTTCAGGGTCTGTTCCATCTCCGCAAATTATATCAGCATCTAAAGTGTCAGCTATTTTCAAACATATATCTTTATCTTTTTCAATTAGAACTACTCTATGTTTTCTTTCTTTAAGGGTCTTAAGTAAATTGTATCCAATTTTGCCCCCTCCTATGATTATGGCATCCATACTTACATCTCCTTTATAAATAATTTAAGAAGTTTTTCTTTGTTGTTTTTATGTATTGTACAAAGTACTCTGTTGCCAATTCGGAGCTCAATTTCTTTTTGGGGTAGAATATAATTTTCATTATGCATAACTAAAGATATACTACAGGAATATTTTTGCTCTATTTTGCCTATAGAGGCTGAAGGTATTTCACGATTGATTACAAATTCTATAATTTGATAGTCATTGTCTAAATCGGCAATGATGTTACAATTTTTAGCATGTAATTTGTCTAAAAGAAGTTCTGTCCCAAGTTGAACTGGATTTATAATTTCAATATTCAGTTTTTCATAAATGTACTTTCGCTTTGGGTCATTCACTCTCGCTATGACACGAGGTACATGATAAATCCTATTTGCTACCATCGATACAGTAATATTCATATTATCATCAGGAGTTACTGACAGCAACGCATCTGCTTGTTCTATTCCCGCATAGCTTAAGTTATCGCTATCAAATTCAATACCATTTATTATTTTACCATTAAACCCACTGCCTAAAAGTGCTAGTCTTTCTTTATTGCGGTCAATAACACACACATCGTGTCCAAGGTCAGACAATTCATAAGCTAAATTGCTTCCCATTCTCCCACAACCAACAATAATCAAATACATATATTTCACCCTCCATTTAAATCAAATTTTAATGTTATTTGCTGGTTTTTCCATATATCTAGTTTGGTTTTAATGCCTTACAACAGAGTAACATTTTTAATATAAAGATAGTATTAAGATGTCTTGAAACGTGTGAATTCTTTGTTAAGATTAGTAATTACACCGCATAGGTTATGCTTTTTACAGGGTTTTCAAAAACAAATCAACCTATAAACAAGTTGACTAAAAACTTTAATTTACAGTAGAATAGAGAAAAGAACATGCTCAATTTGAACATGTTCTTTTCTCTATTCTACTGTCCCATCATATATTTTTAACATTCTATATCCAATGCCAATATGTGTTTGTATATATTGTGGCTTTGATGGAGTAGGTTCGATTTTTTTTCTTAAAGTTGCCATAAACACTCTAAGTGATTGAGTATCATCGGGTAATACTGAGCCCCAAATTTTTTTCAGAATAAAATTGTGAGTCAAAACTTTACCTGCATTTTTTGCAAGTAGACATAATAGCTTGTATTCAATTGGAGTTAGATGCGCTTCAACGCCATCTATGAAAACGCAGCCAGCAGCATAATCTATCTCTAATTGTCCGTTTATAAACTTTGTATTATCGACATCATTATTAGTTTCATTAGTGTACCAAATACGACGCAATGCCACTCGAATCCTTGCCAGTAATTCGTCTGTACTAAACGGTTTGGTCAAATAGTGGTCTGCACCAGCATCCAAAGCATTAATTTTATCCATATCATCACTTCGAGCACTCACGATAATGATTGGCAAATTAGACCACGTGCGAACCTTTTTTATGATATCTACACCATCCATATCTGGAAGTCCTAAATCTAAAATGATGACATCTGGTTTAGTTGAAAGAATACCCATAATAGCTGTATTCCCAGTTTCAGCTGTATGATAGTGATAGCCTTGGGTTTCTAGTGTAGTAGTAATTAAATTGCGTATTGCTTTATCATCCTCAACAACAAAAATAATTGAATTATTCATAAAATATTACCTCCTTCGCTTGTAATGTAAATGAAAATACTGTACCGTGAGGAATATTATCCTTCACTGAAATATCTCCACCATGAGCATTAATAATTGATTTACACAGACATAAGCCAAGTCCAAGCCCACGTCTACTGTCACCTATGTTTTTATCAGCTGTAAAGAACATATCAAATAGTTTTTTCTTATCATCATCTGATATTCCTTCTCCGTTATCACTTATGGAGACTAAAATTTGTTCGTTTATTTTCTTAGCGGAGATAACAATGCTAGATCCGGGATTTGTATACTTTATCGCATTATCAACAATGTTGATAATAACTTGAACAATTAATCTGGAATCCATTTTAGCCATCAATAAATCGTCTGAAAGAGAAACTCGAATATTATACTCGATGCTTTTCCGATTAATATGATGCAAAGCTTCATTAATTACTTCCTCTATAATTTCGGAGTGCATATTGAGGGCCATATTTCCGTTTTCTATTCTTGTTACAGAAAGTAAATTTTCAACAAGGTTAATAAGCCACATGGAATCATCATAAATATCCGTATAAAGCTGCATTTTTTTATATTCATCTAAAACATTTGAATTTCCCATCAGAATTGATGCGTTTCCAGATATGCTGGTCAAAGGTGTGCGCAGATCATGAGAGATTGCACGTAACAGATTAGCCCTAAGTTGTTCTCTCTGTGCTTGTACATAAATCTCATTTTTAATTTCGTTTATTCTCTCTTTTTCTAGTACAAGCCCAAATTCACCAAGCATAGAAATGAATAAGGTTTTTTCATAAGCATCTAAACTATTTATGTCATCCATTGCTACCGCAACAACTGAATAAACTGTATCATGGCCCCGTACAGCCATATTTAAACATTTTGATCCAGGTAATGTATTGGTTGTTGCCCCTGCATTTTTATTGTTCTTAAGTACCCATTCAGCAACGGCACGCTCGTCGGAAGTAATGTAGATATCATATTGAGTATTCTGGTTTTTAGGAAAAACCAGAGGTTCGATTAGCTTATTATCATTTGAAATAGGATATATCATTACAGTTCGATTGAGAAGTTTCTGCATTTGCCTACCCATGGCTGAATATATTTGTTCTCTGTTCTCGGCTCGTTGTAACTTTTGACTAGTTTCTAAAAGAACTTCTGTACTTCTCGCTTTTATGGCATTTTGATGTGCTTGTTCTTTAATCCTCGTTGTAAGTGTGCTAGTCAAAAAAGCTGCAATAAACATAATAATAAATGTTGCAGGATAACTTGCATCATAGGCTTCTAGAGAAAAACGAGGTGAAGTAAAGAAAAAGTTGAAAACAAGCACACTTACTAGTGATGATCCAAGACTATATACCTTACCGTTGGTGCAAATAGATGTGAAAAGCACTCCTAGAATATAAACCGTAATAATATTTGCCTCGCTAAATCCCAGTCCGAAAAACCAAAAACACAAAAGAGTAATAAGAGCTAAAATCAATAATGATTTTATAGTATCAGCTAAAGTTATAACTGCATTACTTTTAGAATTGTTTTTGGAATTTTTCTTGCGTCTAGCCTTAGAAATTTTATTAGTATATGGTGGCACATTATCCGGTATGATATAGATATCCAAATTTGGAGAAAGTTCAGTAAGTTTTTCAACAAAGCTCTTATGTGGAATAATTCCTCTTTTATTATTAGATTGTCCAAGAATTATTTTAGATATGCCACTGACTTTAGCATATTCAGCAATTTGTTCTGGAACATTATAACCTAATACTGTCGCAATTTTTGCACCTAGTTGTTCTGCAATTTTCAAATTAGAACGTAGACGTGCTCTGTTTTCATCTGATAATTCTTCAGTTCCTGGAACCTCAACAAACAATGCGGTAAATTTACTATGAAAAGCACCTGCAATTCTTGCAGCTGCACGAATGACTTTTGCATTTGATGGGGAACTAGAAAGGCAAATTAGAATGTGATCATTTGTATAATACTCTGCCTTTTGAGTTGGTGATTTATTTTTTTCGACTTTTTTGTTTATCTGGTCAGCAATTCGGCGCAGTGCAACTTCACGAAGGGCAACAAGATTTTCTTTAATGAAAAAATTGTGTAATGCGCGTTTTGCTTGTGAGCTTTTATAAATTTTTCCTTGGTTAAGACGAACAATTAATTCATCAGGTTCAATATCTACTAACTCAATTTGATCTGCATCATCTAAAACTTTATCCGGAATTCTCTCTCGCACAGTGATTCCTGTAATAGAAGCTACGATATCATTTAGACTTTCAATATGTTGTACATTAACAGTTGTGTAAACATCTATTCCTGCTTTTAAAAGTTCCTGTATATCTTGATATCTTTTTAAATTTCGACATCCTTTTATATTAGTGTGTGCAAGTTCATCCACTAAAATGAGTTGAGGATGTCTTTTTATTGCTTGATCTAAGTCAAATTCATTTATTACAATACCTTTGTGATGTGTTTCTAGAGGAGGTATTACTTCTAATTTTTCTATAAGCTTGTTAGTTTGAGGACGTGTATGTGGTTCAATATATCCTACTACAACATCTATCCCTGAATGTTTTGCATCATTGGCTGCTTGTAGCATTGAAAATGTTTTGCCTACCCCAGCTGCATAACCAAAAAACACTTTTAATTTACCTTGTACATTTTCATATTTATTAATTGTTATTTGGCTTGATAAAACATCAATATCCGGTTGACTTTCCTCCATTCGAAATCATCTCCTTTAAGTAGAGTACATATACTCAAAATAATTATATCATATATAAACTTAATATTGTATTATGATTTCTTTCTTGACATTAGTTAATAAAAGCTGCTATATAAAAGTTTTTAGAAAAAGTAGTAACTTCAAAATGGTTGGATACAACTAATTTATATTTACAAGTCAAAATATGTTTTACCGTTTATTTATTGGGCAAGGCTAAATTTAATATTGTAATTGTAAATATTCACTATTTTAATTGACTAATACAAGTATATGTGTTATTATATTTTAAAAATTATTGAGGTAAAAATTATGTTGCTATTTATTAATCTAAACAGAGACGATGATATATAGCGCTTGTATCCTTTGATAACGGTTGGCGGCTTTGTCGCTCGTTTGGTAGGTGCAAGTGCTTATTGCGTTGTACCTGTGGAATGATTGACATAGCTGTTTTTATTTTGCTATGACTATATATATCACCACATTGGTACATTTTGTATCCTTGTGGTGATTTTTATTTTGAAAGGGTGTGGTAGTGTGCGACATATAGATTATGTCGGTCTTGATAGGTTCCATAAATCAACGACTAAAAAATATTTTTATGGAGGATATTATTATGTTAAAAATAAATGGTGAAATTAAATCTGAAAATATTGAAGTAGAAGAAATGAAAAACTACATCGGGCAAGTAGTGAAAATTCATGGTGTGATATATAAAATCCGTGAGATGGCTGGCTTTGCCTTTGTCATTCTGCAAACAAAAAGCACATTGTTACAGTGTGTGTATTCAGCTGAGTTTTCAAAGTTTCCATTATCTGAACTAAAAGATAATATGAGTGTAATTATAAATGGTAAGATAATAGCTGAAGAGCGTAGTCGAATGGGACTTGAGTTGAGAATTATCAATTATCAGGCACTATCCCATGCTGTGGAAGAAATGCCTATTGTTATTAACAACAAAAAGGTTATGGCTAACATTGAAACGCTTCTTGACTATCGTCCTATAACCTTGCGAAACACAAAAGAACGAGCAATATTTAAAATACAAGATGGCATTTGTGCAAGCTTTAGAGAGTTTTTGCGTACCGAAAAATTTACTGAAATTCATTCGCCAAAAATAGTATTTAGTGGAGCGGAAGGCGGAGCAAACATTTTTAAGCTCGACTACTTTGGAAGAGAAGCGTATCTCACACAAAGTCCACAATTCTACAAACAAATTATGGTTGGGGTTTTTGAGCGTGTATATGAGATTGCACCTGTTTTTCGTGCAGAGAAGCATGATACCTCACGTCATATAAATGAATATACAAGTGTTGACCTTGAAATTGGATTTATCAATAATTTCTATGAGATTATGCAACTAGAAACAAAAATGCTGACTAACGCCCTTAACTTTTTAAAAGAGAATTATTCTGAAGAGCTCGAATTGCTTAAAGTAACCATACCTGTAATTACGGAAATTCCTTCACTAAAATTTATGGATGCAAAGCATATTATTTCAAAAACTTACAAACGTGAAATTACAGATTTTGAGGACTTTGAGCCAGAGGAAGAAAAGTTGCTTTGTGAGATTATTAAAAAGCAAACTGGGAGCGACTTTGTTTTTGTTACTCATTATAAATCCTCCAAAAGGCCATTTTATGCAATGGACAATAAGGAAGAGCCAGAGTTTACAGACAGCTTTGACCTTTTATTTCGTGGAATGGAGATTACTACTGGCGGTCAGCGTATTCACGACTACAATCAACAAATAGCGAAAATGCAAGCACGAGGAATGAATATAGAACTTTTTGAGAGTTATTTAATGGCGCACAAATACGGTTTGCCACCACATGGAGGATTTGGGCTTGGTCTTGAAAGATTTACTGCAAAACTTCTTGATTTTCAAAATGTTCGTTATGCAACAATGTTTCCAAGAGATATTAATAGATTAGAGCCATGATAATTAAGTAATATAACTCAAAAATATTTGCACAAATAATTATCAACGATATAAAATGAAATATACAGACTATAGTCAAACAGAATAAAATGAGCATTTTTAATGCTACTAAATCCAATCTTAATTACTATTGAATTGTGAGAAACCTCGCTATTTTAAACTAGGTTTCTCACTTTTTTACCGTTATAATCCGAGTATGGTCCAGAGTATCCTTGCATAAGGGCGGTGGACAGCACACTTACTAAATTGTATAATAAATATATAATATAATCGTAAATCAGAATTTGTAGAGGAGGTATTGTCCGTGAAAAGATATATTGCCTTATTAAGGGGAATAAATGTAAGCGGAAAAAATAAGATATCCATGTCTGAATTAAAAGAGTATTTTTTAGAACTTGGCTTCGCAGAGGTTATTACATATCTCAATAGTGGTAATGTTATCTTTTCCAGTGCTATTGACGATAAAAATAATCTTTCAAATAAAACAATGTTAATGATAAAAGACAAGTTTGATTTAGAAATTCCGGTTTTTATTGTTTTACAAGAGGAATTAGCGGAAATTTTAAATAATGCTCCTGATTGGTGGGGAGATGATAATAAAGAAATATACGATAATTTAATTTTCCTTATGCCTTCCTTATCTTATGAGGAATTTTGTGATGAAATAGGCAATCCTAAAGACGAATACGAAAAAGTGCAGAATTACAAAAATGCTGTTTTTTGGTCATTTGGTCGAAAGGACTATCAAAAGACAAATTGGTGGTCTAAGACTGCAAACTCAAAGGTAAGTGGCAAGATTACAATACGCACAGCAAATACAGTAAGAAAAATAGCCACCATGTGATTATAGCACGAGGATAATCGAAAGTTACACCTATCAAATTCCTGTTTACGGAAATGTCCGATAATTATAAAATTGAGCCAATGTACTTTCATCAGTGCATTGGCTCATATTCATTACATACCCAAAATCGTCCAGAGTATCCTTGCAAAAGGACGTTGAAAAACCTTGAAGCATATGGTATGATAAAGAAAAACAGGAATTTATTAAGGGAGAGTTTCAAATATGAGTGTCTTTTTTTACGGTTGTATTACAATGGACGGTTATCTTGCTGACAAGAATCATAACCTGGACTGGCTTTATCAAACTGGTTCAGTAGAAGAAACTGGTTATGAAAGCTTTTATAAAAACATGAATATTACAATCATGGGTAAAAGGACTTTTAGTGAAATTAAAAATATAGAGAATATAGGTAATTTATATGCGACTACAAAAAATTACGTTTTTACACATGCTGCAAGCTTATCAGTTAAAGAATTTAGTCCTATAAACTGTGATGTTCTTGAATTTGTAAAACATATAGAGAGGGATAAAAATATTTGGGCTATTGGAGGAAACACGATATTAGCACCGCTGTTAGATAATGATATGGTAGATAATATGATCATACAGATTGCCCCTGTGTTATTGGGAAAGGGAATACCATTGTTTACGCAAAAAGAAGTATTGAAGCGATTTTACTTGAAAGAAGTAAAAAAATATGGGCAATTTGCAGAATTAGTTTATAGTAAAATATAGCACATTTAGCTATTCAAAATGCCTTATTTATCCATAGTTTGAATATACAAATTCTAATTTGTCGAGCAATTCGAATCCCGATTGAAGGATTAGGATTGCTCTTTTCATTACATTCCCAATATCGTACAGAGTATCATTGCCTATGGGCGATGGGCGGATTTCAGGTTTTCATGATGAATCTCTCCTCTATTGTATTCATATTTAGATGGTTGAAGCAACCTTTTTACTATGGTAAAATTATATAAAATACTTCTTCTGGTTGAAAGTTGGTGATATCATAGAAAACACATATACAACTAATCAAGTTGCAAAGACAATTGGTATTCATCCGAATACCGTGAGAATGTACGAGGATGTAGGTTTAATCTCAAAACCTATGCGTAAAGAAAACGGATATCGTGAATTTACGGATTTGCATCTTGAGCAATTCAAGCTGGCTCGTACAGCTTTTCAAATTGAGGTTCTTCAAAACGGGCTGCGCAAAAAAGCAGTTTCTATTGTTAAGGTGTCAGCATTATGTGAATTTGATAAAGCAATTAAACTAACTGAAGCATATATCTACTCAGTTCAGATTGAAATTTGTAACGCTAATGAAGCAGTTGAAATTGTAAAAGAACTGCTTGAAGGAGATATCCAAGAAAGTAAGCAAACCTTAAGGCGTAAAGAAGTATCCGAGATACTTGGAATATCTATGGATACACTACGAAATTGGGAAATGAATGGACTATTTAAAGTCAAGCGAAAAGAAAACGGGTATCGTGTTTATACCGATGAAGATATCAGAAAACTTAAAATTATCCGTTCACTCAAATGTGCCAACTATTCCCTTTCTGCAATTCTCCGCATGATGAATGAGCTTGATAGAAATTCTAAAGCCGATATCAGTGCAGTGTTGAATACGCCAGACTGTAATGAGGAGATTATGTCCGCATGTGATAAGCTGATTATATCTTTAAATACTGCAAAAGAAAATGCGATTTCTATAAAATTAATGCTTTACGAAATGAAAAATAAATATTTAAACCCTCCACTTTAACACCAGACTTTTGTTTGGTGTTATTCTTTTTATATCACAAAAAGGAGGAGCAAAAGATGGAAGATATTATTAAAGTAGAAAACCTATCAAAATCATACGGACATCTAATAGCAGTAAACAACTTTAACTTTTCAGTAAAAAGAGGTACCGTTTTTGGATTACTTGGAGCAAACGGTGCGGGGAAAAGCACCACAATGGAATGTGTGCTCGGAACAAAACCTATGGACAGCGGAACAGTTACGATTTTAGGATTGAATCCAAAAGCAAACCGTAAAAAGTTATTCCAAAAGGTTGGTGTTCAGTTTCAAGAGTCAAATTTTCAAGAGAACATTCGTGTTCAAGAGCTTTGTGAGGTGACAGCATCTCTTTATAAGAAACCCGCCGATTATAGTATTTTGCTTAGCAAATTCGGTATTGCCGACAAATCTAAAACCTTAGTGAAAGAACTTTCAGGTGGTCAAAAGCAAAGGCTGTTTATCATTCTTGCCCTTATTCCAAAACCAGAGGTTGTTTTTCTTGATGAGATTACAACAGGTCTTGATGCACGAGCAAGACGAGATGTTTGGCAGATTTTACAAGAGTTAAAAAATGAAGGGCTCACTATACTCTTAACCTCGCACTTTATGGATGAGGTTGAAGTTCTCTGTGACATTATCTGCATACTTAAAAAAGGTAATTCAGTGTTTTACGGTACAATCGAAGATGCCATAGCCAAAAGCCCTTATGATAAATTCGAAGATGCCTATCTTTGGTATACGGATGAGGAGGTAGTACGAAATGAAAACATTTAGTACAATGCTGAAAACAGAAATCAAACTTTCACTTCGTGGCATGGATATGTTTATTTTCGCTATTTGCATGCCAATTATTGTCCTAGTGGTGCTTGGAATTATTTACGGTAACAAGCCAGCCTTTGCTGGTGCTGATTACACATTTTTAGAGCAGTCATTTGGAGCAATAGCTACTATTGCCATATGTGCGGGTGGAGTTATGGGACTGCCATTAGTTATTTCAGACTATCGGAGCAAGCATATTTTAAAAAGATTTAAGGTAACGCCTATAAAACCAACAATCATTTTACTTGTTCAGGTAACAATCTACGTACTTTATTCGTTAGTATCATTAATTACCCTGTTTACTGTTGCAACTGCATTTTTCAAGTTTCGTATGCAAGGTAGCATTTTTCAGTTTATACTCGGTTGGCTTTTAGTTATGATTTCAATGTTTTCCATCGGTATGATGGTGGGTGGTATTTCAAAAAACTCTAAAGTAGCAGGGATTATTGCAAGTTTACTGTATTTTCCTATGCTGATTTTTTCCGGTGCAACCTTACCATACGAAGTAATGCCAACTGCAATGCAAAAAATTGTTGATATTCTACCGCTTACACAAGGCATAAAGATATTGAAATCGGCTACACTTGGATTGCCTGTTGGCAATGCCTTACTATCAATAATCATAATGATTGTTATCACAATTATTTGTTCAACAGTCGCAATTAAGTTTTTTAAATGGGAGTGATAAAAAACTTAATTACCCGCATTTTGTAATCCAGTTTAGTCACAGTTTAAGCTAATTTTGATTAAATTTGAAAGAGGGTAGCTTCATCATTTTTGACGAGGTTGTCCTCTTTCTTTTTAATTTCATAATTCGAGTATTATCCAGAGTATCCTTGCAAAAGTCAGGTGAAACATTTTCTTGTAACTGATGGATAGATTATGATATAATTTAGTCAATGAAAGCTACTACCTAAAAGTCATAAAAAAGTAGTAACATCAAAATAGTCGTGTACGACTATTTTATCTAATATGATAAAACATTTTTAGAATTGTTAGTAATAAAAGGGGAAGTAACAATGCAAATAAAAAAGGATAGCATATTGTATGCCCGAATGGATTACAGGGTTGTGGGAAAAGACCTTACTGATCAAGACTTTCAGGATCATTTGTCTTATGTTAAGAGTGTAGCCAGAGAACGTTATTTGTTGGGCGGTGGTTTTTCAAACGCAGATGGCGGAATGATTCTTTTTGAAGCTAAAAATTTTGATGAGGCACAGAACATTGCTAATAATGATCCTATCATCGAAAGAGGGATTTACCGATGCGAAATTTTCGTATGGGAATTAAAAGTATTATTCGAAGACAGCTCAATGTAGAAAATTTAACTAATCCCAAATTAAGCCGTTGCATCTGACTTAATGCATTAATTCGCATTAGGCGGATAAGCATAATGAAGATTTTACTTCGAAAAGCAAGGAGGGAACAATTTGATTATAAAAGATGACAAGCAATTCAATATGTTTCCCTCACATGTGGGACTGAGAAAATATATTCTCTATTACAACATCGTATTTCCGACGAGTGATATGTTTATGGCACAATATACGCTTATGCCTAACGCTTGCGGAACATTGTCACTTACTTTTGACGGGAACGCAGTCATTGCCGAACTGTGGGGAGCATCTTTAACCCCTGTTTTGTTAGGAATGGAACCAAATAGTTATGATGTCCTGCTGCTTATCCAGCTTTCGCCATATGGTTTGTATCAAATCACCCGTCAAAACCAAGCGGAGTTTGCAGATAAACGACTTTCGCTTGCGGATATTGACAATGAGCTGTTTCATTCGTTACATCAGGCTTTTGTAGCATCAAAAACGATAACAGGTTTGATAAATACATGTGAGCAAATTTTATATAAACGCATGGAAAAACAAGTTGTTTCGGACTCTTTGTTGTTGGCGACCAAAGTGATTTCTTATAATTATGGACAAATACAAGTGAAAGAAGTTGCCAGACAATCCCATTATAGTGAGCGGCAGCTAAACCGCTTGTTTCTTGCGCAAATCGGAATGAATGTTAAGGACTTTATGCGCTTAACCCGCTTTAATTATGTGTTAAAGCACGTTCAAAAATCGCCTTGCTTTTTTGCGGCATTGTCGCAACAAGCTGGATATTTCGACCAAGCCCATTTTGATAAAGATTTCAAGGCTATTAGTGGTGTTACCCCTCAAAAATATCTGAAAACAATGTCGGATTTTTACTATGACGGAACGGAGATATATAATATAATTTCCTCAAAGGAGGAATGAGAAATGAAATATGAAGGTTGTCTTTTAGCGGTTAAGGATATATCCGCTTCTAAGCATTTTTATGAAAAGGTGCTTCATCAAATAGCTGTAATGGATATTGGCGTACATGTAACCTTTGAGGGCTTTTCTCTGCAACAGGGGTATGCCGAACTCGTTGGTGTATCAGTCGATAGTGTGAAAGAACAGTCTCACAATTTCCAGCTCTATTTTGAAGTGGAAGATTTAGACAAAGTGTACGCCGAAATGAAAAGCATATCCATCTTGCAATGGGTACATGAAATCAAGGAATATCCATGGGGGCAGCGTGACATTCGCGTATATGATCCGGACAATCATATTGTGGAGATTGCAGAGGATATGAATACGGTTATCAAACGCTTTTTGAGTCAAGGCATGTCGGCGGAAGAAGTTGCCAAGCGCACAATGTTTCCAATTGAAGTCGTAAAACAGTATGCGTCGTGCTTTGATATATGACACATAGCGACTCTGGTAAATCAAAGCCGCTATTTTACTTTGAACATATAGTACGCTTATTATAAAAAATGGGGATTGTCCTTATTGTGACATCAAAACCCAACAAAGTCAGGAGGATGTCTATGAACTGGGAGCCGTGGACAGGTTGTTACAAAGCCAGCGATGGCTGCACAAATTGCTATTTTTATGGACCGCATGCGAAACGCTACGGTCAAAACACCATACAAAAAACAGATAAATTCAATTGGCCTATAAGGACAAATGCAAAAGGTGAATACAACATCAAAGGAAACAAGATTCTTGCGACCTGTTTTGCAACCGACTTTTTCCTTCCAGAAGCGGATGAATGGCGCAAAGAGGTTTGGGCTATCATAAAGGAAAGAACAGATATAGACTTTTTGATTTTGACAAAGCGGATTGACCGCTTCCTTGTATCGCTTCCGTCAGATTGGGGTACTGGATATGACAATGTGAATATTGGATGTACTGTCGAAAATCAAAAATTAGCCGATTACAGACTTCCATTATTTTTATCCTATCCGATAAAGCGGCGTTTTATTGCCTGTGCACCGCTTTTAGAAGCGATAGATTTAACACCATATCTTCATGGTGTAGACCATGTTACAGTTGGCGGTGAAACAGGGCGAGAAGCTCGTGAATGTGATTATGATTGGGTACTTAATATCCGTGAACAATGCGTAAAAGCAAATGTAACATTTTGGTTCAAAAATACAGGCTCACTTTTTAAACGTGACGGCGTAGTGGAAAAAATAAATCCATTTAAGCAAACTGGTATGGCGAAAGAGCTTGGTATAAATATTTTTGATGGTAAAAGGTTGTTTTGACAGGAACGGAATAGTACAAAACATTATCACCTGTTTTGTTTGATGAATGCTCTGAACAATCCAAATGAGCATTCGCTTGATATGGCTCTTTTATGCTCGCTAATCTTGATTACGCCGAAAGTATGGGCAACCTCTCTGTTTTTACAGCTTGGTTGCCTTCTTTCTATTTCACCATCATAATCCGAGTATAGTCCAAATATAAAGCGGTGCCGTTAGGGTAAACACCAAGCACGCAAAGAGGATTGCTGGCGCCGACCACTCAAACTGCCCACTTTTTCGGTAGTCAAAATAACTTAATCCAAGTTTGGCGAAGAAAAACACAGCCAGAATTAGGTCGATTGCAGGGAATACCACCTTGTTTACCACTGTTTTAATCTGCCCCGATGCATCATTCCAAGTGCTTTCTATAGCTCCGGCAACATCACCTGATGCAAACGCCGTGGTGCTAAAGGTCAAGCATACAAGCAGTGCCACAACAAGGCAAATGATTATTTTTTTATTCTTTGACATAAAATCGTTCCTTTCGTTTTAAGGCTTCAGAGGGCCAGTATGCCAGTCATCCCACAGTGATCCTCTAATGTTTAATGAGTCACTAAGGTTTGCCGAAAGCATACCAACAGGCGTCCAACTATCAATTACCCAAGTGTTTACTTTGTAAGCACCGTCCGGCATCCATATTGGTGTAAAATGAGTCCTATTCTCATAGGTAGAGTAATTGTTTTTCTTGAATTCAAATTGTCCACCGCCCATTCTTTCAAGCAGTCGCCAATAAGTTCTATAGTTAAACTCGGGGAAGTAGCTGACTGCATTTTGTGGATTGCTTACTGCCGAGGATTGATTGGTGCTGATACTTGCCGACACCTTTTGGTTTATTCCGTAGCCACTTTTCATTATAGAGCCACTTGCTGTGGGATTTTTACTGTCACAAGTGATGTTCATATCAGCAGAAAAAGAGGCAGAATAGCGGTTCAAATCGAACTCCCACCATCCCTCATCAACCCAATTGGATGCCCAATATCGACTTGAATGTGTTTTGCCATCACTGTCAGTCCAACTGTCGCTTTCCCAATGTCCATGGTCCACCTAATGCTCTTGCCAACATGGGCGCCATATCCGAAAGTTCCATATTGTAGCCGTGGTAGACGATATATCCCGCGTTGGTGAATGCTCCGTTTTCACATTTCATCCTGTGGCTACCATATCCCTTAAAGTCGATGTATTCCTCAAGGTTTTCATCATACTCGAAATGACCGCTGTCGCAAATCATGTATCTTCCGTATTCCTCGGCGGTGTGAATGTTGGGTAATACCTCAAACTCATACATACTGTCCATTATGATATTTAAATCTTTTTCTGTCTGAGGATTTAAACAGTCAATGAGAATATCAAGGTGTGGCTTTTCATTTATTCCGATTTCTTCAATCCGTTTAGCAAATCCCGCAATACACATCATCTTATCCGTAATTGCTTTGCCCTCGGTGATTGTATCAAGGATTTTATATGATAAAAATTCACTGTCAATTTCAATTTCACATTCTTCAATATTCTCTGTGCCAAGTCTTTGAAGTGTTTTAGCAAGTTCAGTTTCCTCAAAGGGGAGATACAGGTATTCTTGCTTATTGTCTTTGGCGATTGTAACGGTTCCCATATTTTCTTTCCAATTATACTGGGGGAAGTGCTTCCCATCATAAATGTGTTCATATTCGTTTTTATTACGATAAACGATTCCGTATGGGGTAACGATTAAATTAGGATTGTTTTGGATTATTTGCTCAAAGTATCCTTGCCCGTCAAAGTTCTGCAATTCCATCGGATTTACTGCCCCTTGCTCCGTTAGATACATCTGTTTGCCTACTGCATTTAGGTCGCTGAAATCGGCTACTACGCTGTAACAGTGTGTGTTAAAGGTAAGATTTATGAGGTCTTTAAGACTTTCAGATTTTTCAGCATAAGCTACTGCATAGAACGTGGTAAGTTCGTTTGCATCAAAACTGTCCAAACGCTTGGCAAGAAAGTTAAGTTCATCCAGATTTACTGTTTTGCCAGAGAGCAGAGCTGTCATCTTTTCATCGTTATGGACCGTGCCAATCTTGATTTCAGTATTTGATGTGTTAGCAATTCCAAGGCTATCACATAAAATTTGCAGTTCTTTTTCCTTACTGGGGAAACTTAAGTTTTGGTAATTGCTTTTGTAAATACATTCAATTATTGCTCGCATAATCTTTTCCTCCTTGATTAATTTTTTGCATATCTGTCTTTAGGCAATCTCCCTCCTGGCTGTAACATACAAATCCATGTGATGCATAGGAACAATTTCCGCAACTTTTAAATGGATCAGTAGGCGATAGGGGTGCTTCCAGTCTGTCGGTGCTGACTAAGCAATTTGAGTTATAGCAGGCAGGTCGTTTGTTTCGTTTGTATTGCACAAGCATTTTTTATCCTTTCTGTAAACAAAAAGAGCGGTCAACTCGAGGAAAAATCCTCAAAATCGACCGCTCTTATTGTTCACATATTCATTTGGTTTTGGGTAGCTGCAAAAAGGGCGGTACCTTTTGTTTGGGATTGCTACTTGATGTTTTCATCACTTTTTTATTGAAGTTCCTCCGTTTCTCTATAAACGCAAAAAAGGCATTGACTTCGTTCATTAGAAATCAATGCCTTATCCGTTTTATATTATGTTTTGTAAGTGGCGCCCTTTTTAGCAATAGCTTAAAAGTGGCTTAAATACAGGGTTTGTTATTCTTTTCAAAAAGGGCGCTACTTTATGTGCTTTTAAATTTTGTTGCTATATATGTAGTCTATTTTATCCGCAAAGTACCTTTCGTGTTAGTTCAAATACACTGCTTACCTAAAAATAGTGAAATGACATCCACGAAAATGACTGATAAAAAAACGCCCTTTTTCTTTTAAAAAAGGGCTACAAATGGCGATGTCATCGGCATTTCTGCCGATGACATCTTTTTCTACCATTAATTATGTCAATGCCGAACAATAAAGATGCCAGTGTTTTACTACTAATTATCCTGTTGATTGTATACTACAAAGTTTGAAAGGTTAATTTCATTCACATTTAATGAATAAAGATTATATTTAAGTGTTGCTAATGATACCTTTTTCGTTGTTTTGATCTTCCAAACTTTCAGTTACCATTTGCAATAAGTAATTACCTAAATCTTCAGCAAGTACATCAACATAATAATCGTCTTTATCATTATAGTTTATTCCAACTGGTACTGCAATAATCCTCGGTTCGCCTTTAACGTTTAAATTTTCATGATAAAAATAAGCTATTTCTTCACCAAAACATCTATGAATATCTTAAGTTTTTATATGCAATATATTTCGGAAAACTGCTTAACATGTTTTGCAAGAACTGAGAGTGCTTCTGTTTCGTTATCTTGATTGTAGTCATATTTGTTTAACAGCAAAAATATTGGTGAGTAAAAGTGTAGTGCCATAATATGTGGGTCAAAATCACGAAATGTTCCACCTATTATCATACTCTTAAAAAGTTTAGTTTGAAAATTTATAGGGGAATCAAAAAAGTAGTTCTGCAAGGTTAAGCGTGCAAGTTCGTTTCTATATTGTTCCGCAATTAGCATCTTGCGAAACTTTGAAGCAAAATCATCTCTTAAAAAGTACAAGAATAGCCCTGAAGCTCTCTGTTGTAAGCTTTCATGAGATATTTCCATATAGGTT
>JBAQWI010000395.1:0-8082 GCA_049298835.1 Oscillospiraceae bacterium | reverse complement strand
CATTTTTGCACACCCTTTTTATAAACATTTTCGCAGAATACCCCTGTCAATTTACAAAGATATTTTGTACCAATTTATAGTCAATATTATAACACTTTTAACGTGAAAATTATAGCTTCACATTACTATTTATGATAACAAAATGCAGTATAATTAAGCCTCCATACGCCTAAACTTCTGTAATTTAACTATCCCTCTACTATTTCACAGTTTCATAGTTCCAGTCAATAATTCCACCAAAATCAAGGATGTTGGTATATCCCATTTCAACTAACTTTTTAGAAGCCACGGCACTTCGTTTGCCACTACGGCAGTAGACCAGTATTTTAGCATCTTTATCGGTAAGTTTTTCTACTGCTACCGTTTCAATTTCAGTATGAGGAATCAGTATGGCGTTTTTAATATGACCCTCATCAAACTCACTTTGGGCACGCACATCTAAAATAATGATGTCCGTTTCATTGTCAATAATTTCTTTTGCCTCTTTTGGCGTAATTTTAGTGTACTTAGTCATATCAATTAGGGCGATTTTCAAAAGTTTTATGCTTACCGCTGTCACTTGTACAGGATAGGATTCTCTAATACTTGGTAAAATTTCAATCTCCACAGTTTGACCCGCAAGTGGGGTAAAATCAATCTTACAATTCTTATCATATCCCACACTTGCTTTATCAAAACCAACATCATCTGTAGTGGTAACCATTATGCCGTCTTCAAAAACACTTTCAATTATTGCAGTAAAAATCACATTCTCCTCCTTAGACGTGCAAGCGGCTAACATTAGCATAAAAGCTAATATAACAACTACCATCTTCTTCATACACTATTTTCTCCTTTGCTTTATCTACAAAATCTCCTGAACTCTGCCCACCTGTCCATCAGTCAGCATCACTTTTATCCCATGAGGATGAAAGCTACTGTTGGTTAACAACTTAGCCACAACCCCTTGGGTTAGTTTCCCTGTTCTTTGGTCATTTTTCAATACAATGTTTACCTTAATTCCTACTTTTATATCAGTTCTATTTTGTCCATTCATATGATTCTCCTTATTATTGCTTATTATTTTTATTATACCACAAAAATTGTATAAAAATAAATATTTTATTCTCAAATCTTTACTTTTAATGTAGATTAATGTATACTAAAGTCATTTGATAATTATCTATCTAGATTTTGTGAAAGGGGACATCCTATGTCAAAAAAAGCATCATGTATTAAGGCTCTCTTTATTCTACTTATAATTATGTTTATTGTAAATATTAGCTCCCCTATTTACGCAACAGAACTTGGGAAAAACAGGACAATAAGAGTTGGTTATATTAAAAATTATGGCATTGTGGCTGACCAGCCTGATTCTCAAAAAACAGGATATATACATGATTATTTAAGTGAAATTTCTATGTATACAGGATGGGAATATGAATATGTCCCATGCGATTGGGCAACCGGCATGACAATGCTACAAAATGGTGAAATTGACCTTTTTGGACCTATGCAAAAGAACGAAGAAAGAGAAGCTATATTAGACTACCCTAACAGAGAAATGGGTGTTGAATACTGCGACTTATATATACATAAAGACAACAAAGATATTTATTATGAAGACATAGAGAATTTCAATGGAATGCGTATTGGAACTGAAAAAGGTGTTTCTTTTAATGAAAGACTAGATGAATACTGCCAAAAAAACAATATTGACGTAACTTATATCTATACAGATCCTGAGCTTTGGGGTGAGGGGTTAGCAACTAAAAAATTTGATGCTGTTCTTTCTGGGAGTATGATGGATATCCCCAATACTAATGTTGTAGCAAAAATTTCATCTGACCCCTACTATTTTCCAACAACAAAGGGTAATAGCGAGGTTTTAGACGGCTTAAATATGGCAATTGATAACATTTTAAACAAAGACGCATATTTTGCTGAAAGATTAAATCAAAAATATTATGGCACTAAGCAATCTACCCTATCACCATTTACCAAAGAAGAGGCTCAATTTATCAAAGACAATCCAAAACTCAATGTTGTGATTGACTCCAATTCGGCACCCATAGAGTATCTGGACAAAAAATCAAAAACATATAAAGGCATTAATGTTGAAGTTTTAAAAGAAATTAGCAATGTTAGTGGACTTGAGTTTAACTTGCTACCGGCAAAGGACTACGAACAAAGTAAAGAAATCTTTAAAAATGGACAAGCTGACTTGATAATGGGCTTTGCTGAACAAGATGATGAATTTGACCGTCGATCGAGTATACCATTTTTACAAGTACCAACTATGTTTATTAGTCATAAAAATGTCGACACTAATCATATACCTAGTGTTGCAATATCAAATTTCACGTCTAAAACAGCATTGGATGTTATGGAACGGTTTCCACAATTTGAATACATAGACTATGGCTCAAGGTCTAACGTATTAGAAAGCCTACGTTATAATAAAGAAGATTTTGCTTTTATTAATTCTTATGCTTTTGACGAAATTGCAAGACAAGAATCAATTGTAGACTATACCACTATTTTTACCGATATTACATTCCCATTAAATATAAGTGTTTCAAATTCAATGAATTCTATTGTACTTAGTATTTTAAACAAGTCCATAAAAAAAATTGCTCCTGAGCAAATAGACTCTATTGTATTTGCAAACACAGTTCAAAGAGCACATGACATTCCATTTTCAATTACTTTAAAACAAAATGCCTTGTTAATTATTGCTTTTGTCATTATATTTTTTGCACTCATAGTTTTATTAATAATCTATAACAATAGACGTACAAAAGAAAAGTTGAAAACACTTGCCTACGTAGACAGCTTAACAGGAGTATCTACACTTGCAAAGTTTTACATTGATGCCGAACAGGCATTAAAAATGGCCAAACCATCAGAATATATGTTGATACATTTAGATATCAATAACTTTAAATATATTAATAATTCCTATGGTTATGACATTGGAGATAAAGTTCTTATTGCTATCATGGAGCACTTTAAAGAAATCAAAGATAAGAATGATCTTCTTGCAAGAATTAGTGCAGACAACTTTGTAATTTTTACAAAAGCATTGAGCTCTGAGGAACTATTGGAACGATTTGACGTTATGTGTTCTGTAGATGACCATATAGTTAACATTCTTCCAAAACGTTATCGACTTATTTTTAGTATTGGAACTTATATTGTCGCTGATACGAATATGGAAACTTCTAGTATTCTTGATAAGGCTAACATCGCCAGAAAATCTGTAAAAGGAAGTCATTCTAACCGTATTACAGAGTATACTGAAGATATGGATAGGCAGGTTGAATGGGAAAAAGAAGTAACTCTTTCCATGCAAAATGCATTGGATAACAATGAGTTTGAAGTTTATTTACAACCTAAATATCAGCTTAAAGATGAACAAATCATCAGTGCAGAAGCTTTGGTAAGATGGAATCATCCGCAAAAGGGATTACTCCCTCCTGGAATGTTCATCTCACTTTTTGAACAAAATGGGTTTATTCAAAAAGTAGACTTTTTTGTGTTTGAGCAAGTATGTATTCTAATTAGCAAATGGTCTGAGTTTGACCTAGATATCCCCCCTATTTCTATCTCCGTAAACCTTTCACGGATGCATTTAAACAATTCTCATTTGGTTGAAGATTTGCTTGCCCTCACAAAAAAATACAATGTTTCGCCTAATACTATAGAGATAGAATTAACAGAGAGCATTGTGTTTCTGAATTCGGACTTATTAATTAGGATTATGAAGAAGCTTAAATCTGCAGGTTTTCAAATTTCTATTGATGATTTCGGTAGCGGATATTCATCACTTAACCTACTAAAAGATTTGCCTGTTGATATCCTTAAAATTGATAAAGCTTTCTTAGACGAAGCAACAGATACTAACAAAGGTCAGAGCATAATTGCAAGCATTATTGAAATGACCAAAAAGCTTAACCTTACTACTGTTGCAGAAGGCGTAGAAACAAAAGAGCAGATGATACTTCTCCTAAATATGGGTTGCGATATTGCACAGGGATACTATTATGCCAAACCTATGCCAATCAACGAATTCAAAAAACGATATGCCAAAAAGGAAATATTCTCTTTTTCATAAAATATAAAACAGGGCAGTATTTATCCGAAGATTGATAAATACTGCCCTGTTTTTTTATACTATTTTTGTGCTGTATTGGTCTTAATTTTTAATGTTAATACCTTTCATCTCTTTGCTTGACAGCCAATATTGCATTATTTCAATTAAGTTCTATGTTCATATTTGATTAACCATTTTCTAAATATATCCATAGCCTTACGAACCATGGCTAAATTGATTATCATAACTATAAATCCCAAAATAGAATAGAAAATGATAGTATTTTAAATTAATTATATGCTCGTCAACCATAGATTACAATATTTATGGCTGTAGGTAAAAATTTTATTTTCTACTTTTTGTAATTGTTTACATAAAATGTAATGAAATGTGTTAAATTTTTAGCTATAATTGTAAATATATTTACTTTTATACCAATTTGTGTTAAAATAATAGATAAATACATATATTATATATAGGTATAAGGGAGTATCAAAAATGAAACATTTGCGGATTATAAAAATGTGTGAGTACATAAATCAAAAAGAACAGGTTTCCTTTGAAGATTTACAGCGTGTATTTAATGTTTCATTAAATACAATACGCAAAGATGTAGCACTGCTTATCGCAGATGGAAAAGCAAATAAAATTTATGGTGGAGTTTGTGCCAAGGAAAATCATGTAAATTCGATTACCTATAATCAACTAGCTGTTGATAACGTTATAGCCAAAGATTATATTTGTTCCCTTGTTGCAAAACTTATAAATAATGGCGATACTATTTTCATTGACTCTGGAAACACAGTAAGAAACATCTTTAAGTTCTTACAAAATAAGCGAAATATTACCATTGTTACACATAACGTTTACCTAATGTATGATGGTATGGAATATGATACTGTCAATATGTTTGCCCTTGGGGGAATGTTAAATAGAAAAACTGCTTCTTTTGTTGGAAATGCAGCTATTAATCGTTTGGAAACATTGAATATCAATAAAGCTTTTATTTGTGCATCAGGT
Source organism: Oscillospiraceae bacterium (assembly GCA_049298835.1). GTDB lineage: Bacteria > Bacillota > Clostridia > Oscillospirales > Ruminococcaceae > Paludihabitans. The sequence goes on along the minus strand of JBAQWI010000395.1, from coordinate 2,987 downwards.
ATTTCTAATACCGGTAATGTTTCAAACCTGATTGTTGCGGAAACAAGCATAAAAAAACAAGCGATGATGCGAAGTGCTACTAACTATCTGCTTGTAGATTCAAGCAAATTTGGAGAAATATCGCTCAACATCTTTGCAAATGCAAAAGAATTTGACTATATTATAACAGAAAAAACACCACCACAAGAATACATTGACTATTTTAACTATAATAACATCAATTGTATTTATTCATTTTCAGATTTGAAGGGAGATAAATGGAACTATTCTTGGAACTACTAAAAGATGTGAATATTGTTTCGGTAACTTTACGGCTTCTTTTAGCCCTCTTATGTGGAGGAATATTGGGAATTGAACGTGGAAGAAAGAAAAGACCTGCTGGATTTAGAACCCATATGTTGGTTTGTATGGGCTCGGCTCTCGTAATGATTACTAGCCAGTATATTTCACAGGTGTATGGACAAACTGACCTTACTAGAATGGGTGCACAAGTAGTAAGTGGCATCGGATTCCTTGGCGCTGGTACAATCATGGTAACTGGCAGAAACCAAGTAAAAGGACTTACAACTGCCGCAGGTTTATGGGCAGTCGCCTGTCTTGGACTCGCAATAGGAATTGGATTTTATTCCGGTGCAATTATCAGCTGTATACTAATTCTCTTTGTTATGACAATTTTACACAAGCTTGATGCCCATATGGTTTCTACGTCAAAGCTAATTGATTTATTTATTGAGTTTTCAACGCTGAGTGGCTTAGCTGCGTTAATGAACGTTGCCAAAAACAATAATATGAAAGTTTCCGATATTGAAATCACAAAAAACAATGCAATTGATAGTGGGGCAGTGGTTTTGCTCAGCGTAAGAACCGCTGAAGTGAGAAACCATGAAGAAGTTATCCATCTACTAAGCTCTATTGAGGGCGTAAAACATATTGAAGAGTATTAATCTGTGTTTATCAGAAATTAATTATTAATCTATGAAAGCCAGTAGTTCACAAAAACTACTGGCTTTCAACATTTTACTTGGTCATAATCATACAGATATTGGAAATGCTAAAGCAGAGGTGATTGTATGAGTAGTATATGGACCCAAAGTGTTAGGATAAATACCCATGAGAAATTACAAAGGGACATACAAGCTGATGTTGCAATTGTGGGTGGTGGAATGGCTGGAATTTTGACAGCTTATCTACTTCATTCAAAGGGTGTAGACTGCGTGTTAATCGAGGCAAAAACCATAGGCTGTGGAATTACCAAAAACACAACAGCCAAAATAACATCACAGCACAACCTGATTTATGATACGCTTATTAATTCTGTTGGGCAAGAAAAAGCAAAGAACTATTTATCTGCAAATGAACTTGCTATAAAAAAATATAGAGAACTCTGCCAAAATATAGACTGCAATTTTTGCGACAAGTCTGCATTTATATATTCTCTTAATGATAAAAAAATAATTAACAAAGAGGTAGATGCAATAAACTCTTTAGGCTTTAGCGCAAAGTTTAAAGATAAAATAGAGCTACCTTTTCCTATCGCTGGCGCAATTCAATTTCAAAATCAGGCAGAGTTTCACCCATTGAAGTTCATAAATGAACTGTCAAAAAATCTAACAATTTATGAAAACACTATGGTTAAAAGCATCAATAACAACGTCTTGCAAACTGAGCATGGGAAAGTCACTGCAAACAAAGTTGTGGTTGCAACGCACTTTCCTTTTATCAATGCACCTGGCTATTTTTTTCTTAAAATGTATCAACAACGCTCTTATGTGATAGCGCTAGAAAACGCACAAAAGATTAACGACGTATATTTAGATGAAAGTGAAAATGGCTTTTCCTTTAGAAACTATGGTGATTTGCTACTAATCGGTGGCGGTGGACATCGAACAGGCAAAAGTGGCGGTGGTTACCAAGCAGTTCTAAATTATGCAAAGTTAGTCTATCCAGATGCAGTGGAAAAATATGCGTGGGCGACACAGGACTGTATGACGCTAGACTACGTCCCCTATATTGGACGATACTCAAAAGCCACCCCAAATTTATTCGTTGCCACAGGCTTTAACAAATGGGGCATGACCTCATCTATGGTTAGTGCTATGCTTTTATCCGATATGATACTGGGCAAACCCAATAAGTTTGAAAGCCTATTCTCGCCACAAAGATTTTCTCTAAACAAACAATTTTTTATTAATACACTTGAAACAACTACAAATCTACTCAACTTTAAGACGAAGCGATGTTCCCACCTTGGGTGTGCACTCACCTACAACAAGCAGGAACACACCTGGGATTGTCCTTGCCACGGTTCACGATTCGAAGGAAGTGGGAGGCTGATAGATAATCCAGCAACCAAAGATATAGATTAGTTATAATTATATTGCAGATTTCTTAGTTTAAAATAAACAAGGTGAACAACATCCCGTCAAGCTCGCATTTTACTTTACGGTCATATTGTTCACCTTCAGTTTATGTAATATCGCTCTAGTTAAACATTCTTAGAAATTAATTATTAATTTTACTCACTTACATATATTTCAAGCTGATCCTGTGCCTCTTTAATACATTCTTCAAGGGATTTTTCATTGTGCCAATACTTTTTCATGATTGTGTCAACTATTAGTAAGTTGGGACTAAATAAGAAACCCATAGAAACTTCATCATGTAAGGAGGCGTATTCATCCATGAATTCCTGGGAAAGCACTTCTTTGCCACCCTCAAACTGCTCAATCTCTTTGATTTCTTTTTGAAACACTGTTTTTGAAACAGGAGCGCCCGAAGGATATGGATTTTCGGACATAACCTCTTCACTTAGGGATAGTTTAATAAAATTCCATGCATTTTGTTTATTCTCGCTATTCGCTCTTACCCCCAAGCAGGTGTCAAGCTTTACCCTAAGTTTTCCATCCTTGTCGCGTACAGGAAAAATTATTGGAGTTTCTTTTGATTTTTGCATCGCTTTTGCAGCTAAAATAAGCATAGTAAAAGAC
>JBAQWI010000394.1:0-2584 GCA_049298835.1 Oscillospiraceae bacterium | reverse complement strand
TGCAGTGCTTACTCAAATACAAATATGCGAGGGCGTTGAAATTCAGCCTCCAATCTAACGAATTTGTGATTTTTACTTCTGTCTATTGTTAAATTTAGCTTTTTGAGATATAATTTAAAATGAAAATAAATTTTAACACCTGTAACTAATGTATTTATAAGTGTATGATATGGATGCAGTATCTTGCTGCTAAGGAGAACATAATGACCGATAACATTGTCAGAATATATACAGATGGTGGCTGTAGTGGAAATCCTGGACCAGGTGGCTGGGGTGCTGTTTTAGAGTATGGCGAAAAACGCAAAGAACTCTGTGGCGGTGAGGCTGAAACTACCAATAACCGCATGGAACTTACAGCAGTAATCTCTGGATTAAAAGCGTTGAAGCGTCCTTGCAAGGCTATTGTCACGACCGATTCAAAATATGTAGTTGATGCAATTACACAGGGTTGGGCAAAAAAATGGCGTGCACAGGGCTGGATGCGTAATAAAAAAGATAAGGCATTGAATCCCGATTTGTGGCAGCAATTGCTAGATCAACTTGATATTCATGAGGTTTCGTTTTGCTGGGTTAAGGGACATGCTGGTCACCCTCAAAATGAGCGTTGTGATGAACTTGCAGTAGGATATTATCAAAAGTTTCTTAGATAGTTGACTTTTCCTACCAAAAAGGTATATAATATTATTATAGTAAATAAACACATGAAATAGATAGCAAAACACACACTATTGGGAGGAAAACTTAATGAAGAAATTTGTATACGCAGACAATGCGGCAACAACAAAAATCAGCGACAACGTTTATGACGCAATGCTACCATATTTAAAGGAATATTACGGCAATCCGTCTAGCATCTATTCAATCGGTAGAGAAGCAAAAAAATCGATTGAGCTAGCACGACAAAAAGTTGCAGCAGGATTAAACGCTGAGCCAGTAGAGATTTATTTTACAGGATGTGGAACTGAGAGCGATAACTGGGCTTTGAAATCTGTTGCTTATGATTTAAAGGCAAAAGGAAAAAACCATATTATCACCACAAACTTTGAGCATCATGCAATACTTCACACTTGTGAAAAACTTGCAAAAGACGGCTTTGAAGTTACTTATTTACCTGTTGATAACGATGGCTATATCAAGAGTGAACAGGTGTTAAAGGCAATAACAGATAAAACAGCGATAGTTTCTGTTATGTACGCAAACAATGAGATTGGAACAATTCAACCGATTGCTGAGATTGGCGCAATTTGTAAGGAGAAAAAAGTAATTTTCCACACGGATGCAGTACAAGCTGTTGGAAATGTTTTAATTGATGTAAAAGCGCAAAATATAGATATGCTGTCACTATCAGGGCATAAAATTCACGCTCCAAAAGGAATTGGTGCATTATATGTAAGAAAAGGAATTCGTCTAACCAACTTTATTGATGGTGGCGCACAGGAACGCAACAAACGTGGCGGAACTGAAAATCTTTCCTCTATTGTAGCACTTGGTGTTGCAATGGAAGATGCTACTAATGGGATTGAAGAACGTGCACAAAAGGTTGCTAAAATGCGTGATAGATTGATTGATACCATATTAAAGACCATTCCAAAAACAAGGTTAAACGGTGGCATTAGCCCTCGTCTTGCAGGAAACATGAATATTTCATTTGAGGCAGTTGAGGGCGAGGCTTTGTTGCTCCGTCTTGATATGGTTGGTGTATGTGGTTCGTCAGGTTCAGCTTGTACTTCAGGCGCACTTGATCCGTCGCACGTACTTATGGCAATCGGGCTACCACATGAAATTGCACATGGTTCACTTAGATTAAGTATCAACGAATATAACACTGAAGAAGATATTGAATACATCCTAGAGGTGCTTCCTGGGGTAATTTCGATACTTAGAGCAATGTCTCCAATTTGGGAAGGCTAACAAGGCTAAGCCTTGACGTATATCACGCTGTAGTGTGATAAAAAAAATAATTTTGTTCTGCGGAATTTATTTGATGTAAAACTATGCAGGGGTGACCTGTGGTCGTCCGCTGATTAAAAAGTACACATTGTAAAAACAAGAAAAGATATAAAAATGGTGGGCGATAGGGCTACCCCTTATGCTCTTATAGGAGGAAAATAGTATGTTATATAGCGAGAAAGTTATGGATCACTTTGCAAGTCCAAGAAATGTAGGCGAAATTCTAGACGCTGATGGTATTGGCGAGGTAGGTAACGCAAAATGTGGCGATATTATGAAAATGTATATTAAAGTTGAGGGAGATAAAATCTCCAACGTCAAGTTTAAAACATTTGGCTGTGGTGCAGCAATTGCAACAAGCTCAATTGCAACAGAAATGATTATCGGACACACGATTGAAGAGGCTCTAAAGCTGACTAATAAAGCTGTTGTTGAGGCATTAGATGGTTTGCCAAGTTCTAAATTGCATTGCTCTGTGTTAGCAGAACAGGCAATTAAGGCTGCAATCAGTGATTACTATGTTAGGCAAGGCGTAGATCCTACTCCAATCGTTGGAATAGTAAAAGAATGTGATGCGTGTCATTGTGGGGGATAAAGTTTTAGTTGGAATGAGTGGCGGAGTTGATAGCTCTGT
>JBAQWI010000393.1:0-4963 GCA_049298835.1 Oscillospiraceae bacterium | reverse complement strand
AGGAGGAAATTTCCTTGAAAATAATTTCACCAAAATTAAACGTAAAGCTAAATCATATGTTAGGCGACCTTTGTAATAGTAAATTTGTTTCATCCAAACAACTTAGAAGAAAGTTAATAAAGTCGTTTAGAAAAATTAGGCGGTACTATAAAAGCATTTTAAGCTACAACAGACTTGAGCCTCAGGATAAATGGATATTTGAGAATTATTATTCTATGGAAAGGGTCTACAAAGAAACTTATCATACGCTCGAAAACGAGCATTTTTTAGCAAGCAACAACCAAAATATGCCCGATTTACTCATGTTTTTAATGGAGGCTATCAGCTATGAAAAATTTGAACTAGATGAAAATATAGTAGTTGAACTCATTGATATTTTTGAGAAAAAACGTTATCTTCATAACTTTGAATATGATTTTTTGAATTTATTTATAAAAGTTTCAGTGATAATGCTAATTTCACAGGCAATAAAGTTTGGGTTAAACGCAACACATACAGAGCGTATTTCTAGATTGATTAAATTACTAACTTCCGTTAACTTAATTGATTTTGCAAACATAAATCATTCCAAAAATAAGCTTGAAGCAGTGCTTTTAAATGATCCAACAGAGATATATAGCAAGCAAAATGATAAGACAAGAAGTCTCTACCGTTATAAGGTTGCCAAGGCAGCATTTTACGAAAATTGTGATGAATTAACACTTGCAAAGAAACTGATAAAGCAATCAGCTTTAGAAAAAAAGCATATAGGGTTCTATATATATGAACATTATGAAAAAGCGAAACCTAAAAATCCCATTGCAAAATACCATGTTAAACTATGCTTTTTTCTAGCCACAGTCTTGTCGTTTCTAGTCACAGCGATAGTGAAAAATATATTCTTGTTGCCATTATTATATCCGCTCATGTATGAGTTAGTACGCCCTATAGTTGAGAAAATGTGCCTAAAAGGAAGCGAGGTTACCTATCCACCAAGGCTTGAACTTTTTGATACAGTTCCAAAGGATATGCAGACATTGGTTGTTATTTCAACCTTACTACCAAGCAGTAATGAGTTGGATGGTTTATACGATAAGCTGACAAAAATGCTACTTCAAAACAAAGATGGAGCAATCGGATTTTGTCTTTTGTGCGACTTAAAATCTGCAAAGGAGAAGTACTTAAAAGATGATGAAAATCAAATTTATGCTGTGAAATCCATTATTAAACAGCTGAATGCTGATTGGGATAATCGTTTCTTATTGGTTGTAAGAAATCGCTCCTACAGTAAAACACAAGATGAATATACTGGCTATGAGCGAAAACGTGGAGCGATTACAGACCTCATTAACTTGATAAGTGGAAAAGAGATTGCCCTCGCAGAGCTTTATGGAAACACGGAGTGTTTATGTAACACGAAGTACATTCTAACACTTGATTATGATACACGTCTTAAAATAAACATAATATCAAAGCTTGTTTCGATTGCCTGCCACCCATTGAATAAACCAGTAATTGATGCCCAAAAAGGGATAGTAACGTCTGGTTATGGAATTATTTCACCTAGAATGACACTGGATTTAAAGTCCTCACAAAAGACATATTTCGCAATGATTTTCGGCGGAATAGGTGGTACAACGACATATGATGCTTCTTGCTCCGAGTTTTATCAGGACTTGTATAACAGAGCAATTTTTTCTGGAAAAGGATTAATTGATGTATCGGCATATGCAAAGTTGATGCCCAAACTTTTTCAAGAGGAAACATTGCTATCGCATGATATCGTTGAGGGCGGATTTCTGAAGGTGCTTTATGCCAGTGATGATGAATTGATTGAGTCATTTCCAAGCGATGGCATTTCCTATTTCAAACGGCTAAACCGTTGGGTTAGGGGCGATTTTCAGAATGCAGAATTTATCACAAGCATTGTAAGTCTCTATAAAGGCAAATGCAAAAACCCGCTTAATAAAGTTGTAAGATTTCAGCTTTTCGATAATCTTCGTAGGGCAGTTACGCCTATTTTTGCGGTGCTCTGTATTTTAATAGCTACCTTTGTAGATGGAAAAAGTAGGACTTTTTTGATATCAGCTGCAATTTTAGGAACAGTTTCACCGTACCTCCATTCATTTATTAATTTAATTGTAAGCGGTTCAGTTTCAGCATTTACAACAAGATTCTATTCAAATATTTTTCCACGCTGGATTGAGCTTTTTTATAGTGCCACAGGAAGTTTTTTGCTGTTACCACAATATGCATATTTTTCATTGGATGCATCAATTAAAGGCATCTATAGGCGTTTCTTTTCAAGGAAAAAAATGCTTGAATGGTCCACAGCATCACAAGTTGAAAGTAAAAAAAATAGCACGCTTGGAATAATTTTATTCTACATTTCACAGTTTGTTGTAGGTGTATTTTTGCTTATATTTGGCAGTTTACCGCTTAAAACAATTGGATTATTATTTATCATTGCAGTCCCACTCTTATTGATTTTAAAAAAATCACCGATAAAAAAGGAGAAAGTTTCAGAGCCAATTTCATCTTATCTGACTGCAAATCTAAAAAAGATGCTCTTCTATTATAATGATTTTGCTGGGGAGAAAGACAATTTTCTTCCGCCAGATAATATGCAAAAAACTCCAGTATATCGGGTTGCACACAGAACGTCACCCACAAACATTGGGCTCATGTTGTTATCCTATCTTACTGCGCGCGACTTTAATCTGTTCGACAGCAATAAGTTATATACAATCATTGAGGCAACTATAAGTACAATTGAACGAATGGAAAAATATCATGGAAATCTTTACAACTGGTATGATACAAAGACACTAAAAATGCTAACCCCAGGGTTCGTATCTACTGTTGATAGCGGGAACTTTCTCTGCTGTCTAGTAACGCTAAAAGAGGGTCTAAAAGAGTTTGTTGGTGAGCAAAAAGAAATTGGTAATCTGATTTTACGAATTGAGGCAATTATAGATGCAACCGATCTATCTAAGTTTTATGATAGGCGAAAACATTTGTTTTCAATTGGATATGATGTAAACCATCAAATCTTAAGTAATTCTCATTATGATATGTTAATGAGTGAGGCGAGAATGACAAGCTATTTTGCAATTGCAAAGGGTCAAGTACCAGTGAAACATTGGTCCGCTTTAAGTAGGGCGATGTCACGTACATTATTTCATTCTGGTCCAATTTCATGGACTGGAACAATGTTTGAATATTTTATGCCTGAACTAATGTTGCATTGTATAAGTGGCTCAATTGGTTACGAAGCTTTAAATTATTGCATTGCTTGTCAAATTAAGAGAGCTCAAAAAAACGATGTTCCGTTTGGAATTTCAGAGAGTGCAATCTATGCATTTGATGATTATTTAAACTATCAATATAGTCCAAACGGTGTTCAAAAAATTGCAATTAAAAGGGGTATGGATGATGAGCTTGTAATTTCCCCCTATTCGAGCTATCTGACTTTGCCCTTTGCATTAACAAAAAGCTATGATAATTTGTTGAGGCTTGATGGAATTTTGGCAATAGGAGAATATGGTCATTACGAGGCGATAGACTATACAAAGACAAGAGTAGACAATAAATGTGCAGTGATTAAAAGCTATATGGCACATCATGTAGGGATGAGTATTGTTGCAATAAATAATGCTCTTAACAATAATATCATGCAAAAACGATTTTTGCGTGATAGACAAATGGATAGAGCCACAGAGTTATTAAATGAAAGAAATTCAGTAGGTGAGATTGTGTTTGAAGATTTATTTAAGAGAAAAACAAAGAAACGTAATACTAAGAAGCCAGATATATCAGAGTATGTGGGAGAGTTATTTCCTCAACAACCACGTGTAAAGATTTTGACTAATACAGACATAAGCTGTGTTTTGACGGACAGTGGGGCTTCCTTTATTAGAAGTAATCAAACCGATATTGTGAGACGACCTAATGACTTATTACGAAACCCTAAGGGGAGTTTTTGCTATTTAAAGTTTGGGGATAATATTTTTTCAACAACATTTGCTCCAAGTTATGATGAAAATGTAAATTATGAAACTGCATTTTCCCAAAGTAGTGTGGAGTATTTTGCAAGAACTGAAAATGTAAAAGTGAAAACTGAGGTGCGATTGCACAGTATTTTGCCTTGTGAACAGCGTGAGATAGTAATAGAAAACCGTAGTAGGGGCAGCGTTGATGCGACATTACTCTTTTATCTTGAGCCGTGTTTGGCTAAGGAAGAAGATGATTTTGCACATCTAGCATTTTCAAAACTATTCATAAATGTATCAAGAGATGGTGAAAGCAATACAATTATCGCAAAACGCAAAAAGCGTGGTAGTGAAGAACTTTATTATATGGCAGTTGGATTTAGGGATAATGTAAATTTTGATTTTGAGGCTAACCGAGAAAATCTATTTGAACGTACCAATATTTCATCTATAAAGCCTTCTGCTTTTACAGATGAATATATCAGCAATAGTGGAGTTCCAGATCCATGTATAGCAATCAGGACTACGTTGAAGTTTTCTAAAAATGAGACAAAATCAATTTATTTGTTAACATCTGTATCCACTTCAAAATCTGACGCAATTGCAAATATTCTAGCAATGCGTGAACAAGAACCTATTGAAAGTGAAATGTCAGCAACCTCAAGGTTGCTTCATTCTTCACTTGAGCATCGAATAGGACAAACCATTTTGCCTCAAATATTATTTAATAAACGTGACTCAAGTAACAATCTGAATGCAATTTCCAACAATAGACTAAATACTCAAAGTCTATGGAAACTTGCAATTTCTGGAGATTTTCCAATCGTTTTGGTAGATATTTTCTCCTATACTGAATTTGAGCGAGTAGAGGTATATTTGAAATGTCATTCTTTATTTAAGCTAAGTTTCATTGAATTTGACTTAGTTTTTTTATCTGATGGTTCACCTCAAATTGAAGAAATGGTAAGAAAAGTTATTTCAGAGTATGAGAG
>JBAQWI010000392.1:0-1952 GCA_049298835.1 Oscillospiraceae bacterium | reverse complement strand
GTATTCCTCCATTCCGCTACCTACGGCAGCATTAACAATATGAAACGCCCCGTGTGCATCTTGCATTTCATCTATTTATTCTCCTATCTCAAAATTTGAAATTTGTCAATATATCTCCTGATATATTTTTGCTTTTTATAATCAATACCTTTATCGGTACTAATATCGGTTATTGTTCTTTGCCTGCATATCCATACACTTACCCTATCAGTTCTCGCTGGATCTATGTCCTTACATTCCTTCATTCTGTTTTATGGATAAAGGCACAGGTAGACTTTTGCTTTATTGCTGCCTCATTGGGCTTATGGAGAAAATCTCCTTATCCTGTGCCAGTACCGGCAAAAAATAATCTATTAAGCCGCCTGTTTTTCCAGCTGACTTTTACGAACCATGCCAAATACATTCTCTGGCTGATAATACTCTTTTTTCTTCGATAATGTAAAGATAAGTGTCAGTATCTTTTTTGATATAACAACTAACGCCTGTACCTTCTTCAAGGGATTGCTTTCTCTTGTTTTCAGGTAATGATACAATTGCTTCATTTCCTTATTTGTTGCCACCATGATTAAAGCCATTTGGTAAAGCACACAACGGAGATTTTTTCTACCTCGTTTGGAAATACAGGTTCCACTTTTGTTTTTTCCTGAGCTATCTTCTATTAAGTTATAGCCTGCCAGTTTTGACATCTGTCTTGCATCCTCAAAGCGAAGTGGATCTCCGGTCTCTCCTAAACACATGGCTAGCGATACTACTCCTATGCCTTTTATACTTAACAGATATTCAGAAAGCCCGGTTTTATCCAATGCTTTCTCCATCTCTACTTCCAGCTCATCTAACTGCTTATTAATCAGTTCTAATTCATTTATCATCTGCTGTATCTTAAAATATGCTGCACATTCCCCATAATCAACACCTATGGAATCTTTTGCAGCCTCTACAAGCTGCTGTGCCTTCTTACGTCCTACCGTTTTTTTGACAACCTTTTTGATTTCTGTAAGCACGCCCTCTACACCTAGTTCCAGAATATATTTAGGTATAGGGCAGACACTCAATACATGCATGGATGCTTTTCCCTTAAACGGATGTTTAAATACTGTTGTAAATTCCGGAAAATATTCATCAATTACAGCGGTTATGGTATTCTCAATAGCTGATTTTCTTTTATTCATACTGATTCTGGTCGCTGTAAGTCCCCTTAATTCTGCATATATATCATGCGGAAGATATGTTTCAAAGTATCTTCCATCCTTAACCAGCCTTGCAATGGTAATGGCATCCTTCTTATCGGACTTTGTCTGACTATTGTCATCAAGTTCCTTTGCTTTCTTCGTATGATACGGATTTACCAAAACCACAGTAATGCCAGCCTGTTTCATCAGGAAGTTGGCGAAAGCTTTCCAATAGTGCCCTGTCGGTTCCATTCCTACAATCACGTTGTTAAAGTCTTCCGTATTGCATATTTGATAAATTCTTGCTAAAATAGCGTTAAAACCATTTCTGTTATTTTCAAATTTAATTGCCTTGTTGTGTTCTATTCCACGACAGTCAACAAATCTAGCCCATTGAATATGCTTTGCAATGTCAACGCCAACAACTAAGGTTTTGAATGTAACTGCTTCAAGTTTTTGATTGGAATGGTTTTGTTTTCTCATGTTAAAAATCTCCTTTTTTCTGATGTATTAAGTTGCCAAACTTTATTTACATCATACTAGGAGATTTTTTTAATTGTCAAATTTCATGTTCTATAGGAATGCTTTTAGAAAACATGGTATCCAAAATGATTGCTTATTCTATATCTTTATATATTATCGTTAAGTATTTATTTCCAGCATTTCAAATGGTTCTAATTAGAGTTTAGTTTATAATTTATTATAACATTGTCTGTATCGATATGCATCCTATATTAATCCAATCAAAAATATTACAGAGAATTTATTCCTTAAATTCCAGGC
>JBAQWI010000391.1:0-2870 GCA_049298835.1 Oscillospiraceae bacterium | reverse complement strand
GAATAAGAACATATCAAGAATTGATTGCGAAAACCCAACTGATTTCACAACCGATTGTCATACCTATTATTTGTGTAACAGGAGAAAAGCACACAGTTTTATCTGCTACTTCTGAATTAAATCAGTTTCTGTTAAATGCTGGCTATCCATGTAAGTCGTTTTATTATGGAGATATGGCTATTTATAGTTATAGTAATATTGATTGGATACCAAGGAGTGTCCCCATAGAAAAATTATTAGCCTTTCATGTGGCTCTATTGGAATTGAGCCTCGTCTTGGTGGTAAATGACATGACCCAAGATATTTTTGAAATTGCAGATGCACATATTTGCTTTTCACCAATTGCAAAACGAAATCGATATGATGGTGACAATATTACAATTCCACAGAACTATACTGTTGAAAATTTGAAATGTGCAGTAAAATATATTGAAAAAATTGGGAGCGAAGAATAAGCTGCTTATCTAATGTTGGTCTTGATACATCAAGCTCCTTGGCTAATTTTGCCTTACTCACTTCTCTGTTCATGTATCTGATATAGTGTTGCTCAAAGTTTGGTATGTTTATTTCTTTACGCCCTTTGAACTTGCCTTGTGTCTTTGTAATTGCAATACCCTCACGTTGCCGCTCTAATAGATTAGTTCGTGCAAATTCATTGATGGCACCTATCATAGTGAGCATAAGCTTTCTAGTTGGGGTAGACGTATCAATATTTTCTTTGTTGCTTACAAGGCGTATTCCTTCGATACTCTTACATAGACTATACTTACCATTATGATAACCACCTTTTCATATATTTTATTGGATGAAGTAGAACGTCAATTTAAACTCTAGTCGTTGTTTACACTTTGCAAAACAATTGTTAAATCAAGTCTAATTTGACGTATTTTCTTAAACTTCAATGTGTAAATTTAGGGTTAAGGCTATTTTGCAATTTTCTTGTTAATAACATGATACATCTACAATTATATAATTAAAATTATCTCCCTAACTATTTGAATTTGCTACAGAGATTACCCATCTATACCCAAATAAGCTGGGACAAATTGTCCCAGCTTATTTCTTTTTTTAACTTATATCCGCAAATATATTTTCCTGCATAGCTTAATTTAATCTCTTTAGTGCTAAAATCAAGTTCAGCAATTGGAGCGGTGTAACTAGTAACTGGATATTCTTTTCCGTTATCGCACAGGCTGTGAACCACCATTCCAGTTTTATCAAAAACTGTTTCTTCAATATATTTGATTTTCTTCGGTGGAATTTTTACCAGTAAGTCTGTAGGAGTTTTTGCCTTTACAGTAATAGGCTGATTAACAGTTTTTGTTACTGTATCCTCGTTATAACTTAACTCAATTTTAGTAGCACCCTTAATTAAATCATTTGTATCAAAGGTGTAAGCTGTAGTAGGGTAGCGTTTATTGTTATTGTAAAGTCCCTCAACAATCAACCCTGTTTTATCAAACTTTGTGTCCTCGATATACTCTGTTTTTGTGGGCGGTGCTCTAATTGCTATTGACTGCAACACCTTTTTTGTAATTACAATTGGTTGTTCTACGGTAACCTTAGTGCTGTTTTCTGTGTAGGCTAACTCAATTTCGGTTTGCCCTAAAGCAAGTAGTTCTGTGGGATAGTCAAAATCGTCAACTGAATGAGTTTTTTCGTTATCATATGTTACAGATAATGTCAGCCCATCTACATTAAAGGGTAAATCCTCAACATACTCTGTTTTTGTTGGATTAGTGACAATATTCAGCTTGACTGGTATCCTCTTAGCCACAGTTACAGGCAAAACAGCATCGACTGGAGCACTGTTTTCTTCGTAATGTAAATCAATCTTTGTGTCTGACGTTGTAAGTTCACGAGTGATGTAGCTATAGTTTCTTGCTTAATCTCATTTTTGTATTGTTCATTCGCTTTATAATCATCTTCAAGGGTTTCATAATCATAATATCTTGAACTTAAACCCTCACCATCGAGTGACATATGGACATAAATATCACCTTCACCATAATTATTGAAAGGAGCAATCCACATGGTAATATGCAACGCCCCCAGTAAAAGCTCATATCCATTTTCTAGGTATGAAGTAATTTGATTTTTCGTTCCAAACAATCTTAAACATAGTTCCTGTGCCTTTTTCTTTGTAAACTTCTTTTGTTTGTTCATTTTTAACACTCCTTCAAATCGTGCTTAACACGTTGGGAATAATAGGTGTCCATTGTTTGCGGTGCGTTGTATAGTGCTGTTATCAAATATGATCTAATGTTTTTTATCTTGGATGTACTATCGGACAGGCATAGGCAAACATATTCAATATGGTCATGGGTTAATTTTAAAAACTGACTTTTTACAATTGATTGTGTTTTATCTTGTCCACGCACCCTGACGGTGGGTGAGGTACTGCAAACAACATCGACTATAATTGATAGAATATCCTCTATGTATTCTTCTTCGCTTTTGGACTGTTTGCAAATGTCATATCCAATATTCTGTTTTATTATTTCAGTTATATCATCAATCTCATCTATCGTTTCATCGTGCCCCTGTGGATAGATTGATTGATACTCAGTATCGCTAAACTCAGTCTGGGTACGATTAGTCTTATTAGGGGAAAAATCTTTACACTCTTGAGTGCAAATTTCTTTCAGTCCAGAGGGTAAGTTTTTTTCTGTCGGGAGTGTAAAATTCTTACTGTCCGGAGTGTAAAATTCTTTCACTCCTTGAGTTAGCTGGGTTTGTTGGTCATAATAATTTAAAAATATGTAATTTGGCTTGTTAAATCCCTGCCGTTGTTCGTCCATAAGGTTGTTTTTCTTCAACTGGTCAATGGTTTTACGTAGGGTTGGTGGAGAACAACCAAGCATATCGCA
>JBAQWI010000390.1:0-1755 GCA_049298835.1 Oscillospiraceae bacterium | reverse complement strand
CCTTTCGCACCATGAAATAAAAAGTTATTTAAAATCAATGGGTTGCAAATATTTTTGGTGCTGCATTATGTGGTCGATTAATTTGTAACTTGTTGATTTTTTGTGATTTATTTAATTTACTTTCAATATTCCAATTTTATTCGTACACTTTTTCGTACTATTTTCGTACTATTCTTCTAATTAGAATCTATTCTTAATTTAAGCTAGCCTAAATAGTATTTTCGGTAGTGCTTCAGTTTGAATGTTTAATATTTTTTACATTCATATATCCTGTGAAGTAATCAAGTTTTCCATATTTTATCCGTAATTAAATTGTAATTATTTGGGATTATCATTATTGACGGTAATAAAATTAGTACAAATTTGTATTGAACATGGTGCTGTTAAGTACTATGATTGTACTCACAGTATTTATTTTTTGTTTTTAACAATGTATAATGCGGCGTTTTAAAAACTAAAAATAATAAAAGATGTCCAACATTCACTTAGAGACGCTGTCGCAACAAATTTGGGATCATGTTTGTAATAACATTAATCTAATTTTAAAAGAATGTGATTTACATGGGCTTTCAGGAATATTAATAGTTCCTGATCCATCAATTGAGAATCGCATAACTGCATTAAAAAAATTAGATGTTGTATGTGAAATGATTCTTAATAGTACAGAAGCAGCTGATTACAGTGTTTCTAGGATAATGTATAACGCAAAGCAACAAATTTTGAATTTAGAAATTCTTTTAACTGCTGCAAAAAATAATGATGAAGCAGGCTTTAACTCAGCAAAAGCATGCTTAAACGGGCAAAGTAAACATTAACTAATGGAGTATAACGCTATGACTATTGATTTTATTATGCTTAAAGGTCAATCAGGTGAAATTTTGAGCGCTACAGAAATGGAAGCGCTGATGCTTCACGCCATTGATTTGCTAAAATATATTGAAGAAGAAACGCGGATTAGCATTGATCGAGCGCACAACCGCTTGGCATCACAATATGCTTTAGCCGCTTAATTCTATACTAAACATAATAAAGGCCGCTTATGCGGCCTTTATTATTTCTTCTTCTTAACCTACTTCCTCGTTTTTGGTAACAGAGACTAAGGAGCTAACCCTACTATTTCATCTAAACTCCAAATGTTGTCACTAATGCCAGTACATTGCTGGAGTAACACGTAATGTTTTATGAATGCGCCCAAAATTATAATGCATAAAATGCAAAGCGACAGCTTGTTCCAAGTTCTTGACCTTTTTACTAAAGTAGACACTGAAAAATCGTACTATTATTCGTACTACAGTGTAGTAAGTTACTGATTATTAAAGGGTGTGGATTCTCTCCTTTCGCACCAAAAATACTGTAAATCCTATAGTTTGATTTAACGTTATGTGAAGTCAGTTTTCATTGACCTTCATCACTTAATACATTTTAAAATCAGTTACTCCATAATATATAAATTTTTTGTGTAGGTAATCCTACAATCACGACAATGTGATTTATATTACATATTGTAAAACATTTATTATCAATAAAAATCAATGAGTTAATTTAATTTTAGATTTGGCATAAGGATTGCTAGTTAAGACTTAACTAGAATTCTTAATGGGGTGTGTCGTATGAGCAACTTGCCAATCTATCTGGATTATTCTGCCACTACGCCAGTGGATTCACGCGTGGCGGAGAAGATGATTCCTTATCTGACTGAACATTTTGGTAATCCAGCTTCGCGTAGTCACGCCTATGGATGGGATGCAGAAGCAG
>JBAQWI010000389.1:0-1507 GCA_049298835.1 Oscillospiraceae bacterium | reverse complement strand
GGGTAAAGAGGGTGATGATTATATAAGTATCATGACTCAGTTAAATACAAAAATTATGGCGGGAAAAGGACCAGATTTATTTTGGTTACCACAAGATGTTGCCGATTCATATAAAATAATGGAGTCGGGCGCTTTGGCTGATATGACAAGTTATTTTGAAAATGACGAAAATTTTAATATAGATGATTTTAATAAAAACGTATTTTATGGTGGGCAGCAAATGGGAAAACAATATGTTGTTCCATTAAACTATAGCATTCCACTTCTTTTAACAACAAAAAATATTGTGAGCGAAACAGGATTTGATGTATCAAAATGCACTAATTTTTTTACTTGTGGCAAAGAAATTGCTAGGGTGGCAAAAGAAAATAAACTGAAATGTAAAGAAAATGAAATATGTAATTTTCTGTTTATTCCATATTACTGGCAATTAAATTCTGGGGTTAATTGGATGAATTATGAAAAGGATATAGTAAGTATTGATACTCCTGAGATTAAAAAAATATATGAAATGTTAAAGTCTGATATGTTGCCTATACTTCATAGTCGTGACGGCTCATATCCTCCACGAACAGTACTAGGAGCCCATTCTTTCATACAAAAAAAAACAATGTTTGCTGATGTGACAAATTATGGTTTCCTAAGACTTTCTGAGCTGATTAAAGCAATAATTGCAAAAGATGAGGAACCTGTGATTATTCCTTGGAGGAATGTAAACGGAAAAATCCAAGCAACAGCGTATGATAGTGTAGCGGTTCTTGGTAATAGTGAGAATAAACAAAATGCATATAATTTCATTAAATTACTTATGAGTCCTGAGTTCTCAGCTGAATATTATAAAAATCAAAATTCGTTTTTTCTAGGAATGTTTCCTATTAACAATACTGTTGCAACCGATTATTTTAAATTTAACAGCAATGCGCAGAAAGTGTATTTTGATGGTGAAGGCATTCGTGATATGTCACAGATGTCCGAGTCATATATTGACCAACTTATGGGTTATGGATCCGAAGTGGTTGGGATGAGCATGTATTCAAAGGCTATTTATGATTTTAATAAAATTATGCAACCATACCTTGACGGCACAAAGTCCTATGAGAAGTGTATTGAAAATGCTAAGGAGCAGTTTGAAATATACGTGACGGAGTAACAATGAAAAAACAAATAACTAACATAAAAAGCTTTTTTTCCACGATAACCTATTGCCTTTCACTATCGTGGAAATCTTCAAAATTATATACTGTAATTCGATTAACAGGCAAGATTATAACGCCTGTCAGTGGAATTGTTTCTGCCTTTCTATTAAAATATATTATTGATCTCCTATCTGGAACACTCGTTGTGCCGGATAGGAAACTTATGCTGATTTTGGTTATCAGTGGTACGGTTGTTATTGCTCTATTAAACGCCGTTATTCAAAAAACAGTGTCCTACGCCGAAGGGCTACACAATGACATTCTAGAACGATATATTACACTTGGTATGATGGATAAGGCATTGGGTGCTG
>JBAQWI010000388.1:0-3783 GCA_049298835.1 Oscillospiraceae bacterium | reverse complement strand
CAGCACCCAATGCCTTATCCATCATACCAAGTGTAATATATCGTTCTAGAATGTCATTGTGTAGCCCTTCGGCGTAGGACACTGTTTTTTGAATAACGGCGTTTAATAGAGCAATAACAACCGTACCGCTGATAAGCAAAATGAGCATAAGTTTCCTATCTGGCACAACGAGTGTTCCAGATAGGAGATCAATAATATATTTTAATAGAAAGGCAGAAACAATTCCACTGACAGGTGTTATAATCTTGCCTGTTAATCGAATTATGGTATATAATTTCGAGGATTTCCACGATAGGGAAAGGCAATAGGTAATTGTGGAAAGAAAGCTTTTTATGTTAGTTATTTGTTTTTTCATATTACTCACTTATATAAATTTCAAGCTGGTCTTGGGCCTCTTTTATGCAATCATCCAGCGATTTTTCATCATTCCAATACTTCATCATGATTGTGTCAACTTTTATCATGTTAGAACTAAAAAAAAACCCAGTAGAAATCTCATTATTTAAAGCCATATATTCATCAATAAATGCTTGAGGGAGCACTTCGACACCGTTTTGTGTCAGTTTGTCTTGGAATGCTGCTCTTGAAATAGGGGTACCCAAACAAGCCTCCCAAGCAGACATAATCTCCTCACTTAGGGATAGTTTGATAAAATTCCACGCATTTTGTTTGTTCTTGCTGTTTGAGCTCACCCCAAAACAAGTGTCAAGCTTCACCCTAAGTTTTCCATCGTTGCTTCGCACAGGAACAATCACAGGGTTTTCTCCTCTGCTTTGTATATTTTTTGCAGCGCTAATGAAGGAAGTAAAAGACTCAAAGGAAAAATCAGTAAAAACAGCTCTGGTGAAATCAGGTTCCATAAAATTGTATATGTCCGTTTTAGAGTTTTTTGTCACTGCATATATTTTTTTATAAAACTCCATTGCCTTTTTAAATTCAGAGGTATCAACGCTGACGCTTTCATTTTTATAGTTTATCATATCTGCTCCTGCAGCATGTACCACCAGTCTTAACGCATACCAAGTATCAAAGGCAACAGGAGCGGTTTTATCTGCTTTGCTTTTCTCTATGATAGGATAGACTTCATCAATGAACTTAGAAAAATCTGTACACTTTGACTTGTCAAACCCTGTTTTTTCTATCATGGAGGTGCTGGTTAATGCCAATGGCATCATAAAACTATGGGGGAACACATATCGTTTTCCATCATATACGCCACAATCCATAACACCCTGAAAAAGATCAGATTTGTTAAATTCAGAATCCGTATCATAAAACCCGGTCATATCAGCAAAGACACCTGACTTCATCATCTTGGTAATGTCATAGTTTTGTTCGAGTGAGGTAAGCTCTATGATATCTGGCCCATTGCCTGACATCAATGCCGTACCAAGCTTTTTTGCAAAACCTTCAAAAAAGTCCTCATTATTGCTGACTTCAACGTTTTCAATAATTAAATTCACATCTGGATACTTCTCTTTATACGCTTTAATCACAGAATCTAACATATACGAGCGGCCTACGGCCCGCCAAATGATAAGACTATTTTCGGGTTGCTTTTGGTCTCCACAGGCTGTCATAAGTGGACACATCATTAATATAGATAAAATTACACACAATATTTTTTTCATAGTATCACTCCCATTTTATACTAGAATTTACTTAATTATATAATAATAGCATTTACAAATTGTAAATGCTATTATTATTATTATCTTTGTCAGCATGCAAGCTTTTAATTTGGCTTCTTAAATTTGTTTAGTCAACTCCTACTTATAAATGAATGGTATTAGCTAATATACAATGCTAAAATATGACCATTCCACGCTTTATTAATGTATAGATTTGCTTACAATTATTATGCTGTAGGAAAAAAGGTTGAATTTTGTGAAGCAGCTGTATACATACCACTGGAAGCAGTACTCTCAGAAGGAGCAACTCTGCAAATGCATTTCGGGCCACATGAACATGAACACGCATACATTCTTACGGACTGTGCTTCAATGCCATTTTTTCTTGTTAATTTCTTTTGTAATTTCATTTTTATCACCTTTTCTTTAATTTATAATTGCATGCTGATTTCGACCTAAAATTATAATGCAGCTATCTCAGAAAGTGCTGCTATCCGAATAATCGTGTTAAACTCTTGATTGAGCAAACGTTCAGCTTTAATTTTTATTCCGAATACAATTTGTAAATGTATAGATTTTCTTACAATTACACTACTCTAAACTCTAAGGAAATAAGCTCTATCATTTAATGAAGCAGCTGAATAGATACCACTGGAAGCTGTATGCTGAGAAGGAGCAGCTCTGCAAACGCAGCGTTCGCCACATGAACATGTACATCCAAACATTCTTACCGACTGTGCTTCAATACCACTTTTTCTTGTTAATTTCTTTTGTAATTTCATTTTTATCACCTTTTCTTTAATTTATAATTGCATGCTAATTTCGACCTAAAATTATGATGCAGCTATTTCAGGAAGTGCCGCTATCCCCAAAATGGTGTTAAACTCTTGATTGAGCAAACGCTCAGCTTCAATTTTTATGTTGAATTCTTTCTCAATCTCTAAAAATAGATATGCGAGATCTATTGCAGTAAAACGCCAACTCGCACCTGTAAATGGCTCATTCCAATGCTCTGAACCTAAATGTTCTGATTTAATGCAAAATCGATTTTCTAATACATTACAAATGATTGTAATAGCATCTTCCTGTTTCATATTTCATCTTCTTTCTTTTGTAATTATAGGGCATTAAGAATATTTTCATAAACTATATCCAATTGTTGGTCATCTAAGATATTGATGACGGGAATAGTGCTTTTTGCACCAAGTTCCTCAATTTTTTTATCAACATACTCTATATCCTGATGAAAAAAACACAGCTTATGTTCGTCCATAGAAATACCGGGATTAATAGTAAGTGTAGAAACGTGAAGACAGTCAATGGGATAACCAAATCTTTTTGAGAAACAATTGCTAATATCTTTTAAACCTTCTGATTCTAACATATCACACATTGTTGTACATAAAAAATAGGATGGTTGTACTGCCTGTGATATTAAAAAGGCATTGACACCAAATTTATTAGTAATAATATCACTGAATCGAAGCATTGCATCAGGTATCTGTATAATAATAATATCCGGCTTCTCAGAATATTCTAAATCCTTTAACATCGTATTAATAGTATTGATTTTTTGCTCATTAGTGCTACTTCTATCTTCAAGAATAGTCGGTTTTGATATTAAATTGAAAGCTTCACAATACTTAGTTCCACCAATTCCACAAACACGGTAGCCCCCTGCTTTAAATTTGTGACAAAGTGCAAGAAACACCTCAAAGTTATTTGATTCCTCCACTAAACCACCAACAAATATTACTGGGGCTATTGGTGTGTACATGGTAGCTCCACTCTGATTCAAATAAGATTCCAAGTTGAATTTATCATTTGAAAAATATTGAAACGTAACCCCACTGTCCTGAGCAGTTTTTTGCAAGTATTCTGCTTGTTCATTGCTTAAATCTGCTAAACAGATAACTTCTTTTCCTTTTTTCAATGAACTTTCCATAATTTCATAGGAGTGGCAATGAATAGCATCGTCCAATTTTCCTTCAGAAATTATTACAGCATCATTTTCATTAATTGCCCTGACAATATCCCCTTTAATAATAATTCCCATTTTGTTACGGCAATCCGCATATCCTGCATCTTTTCCTACAAGTGCGCTACCGTTTAGGGTTATTAATTCTACAATCTCATATTCAAAATTTAAATC
>JBAQWI010000387.1:0-1888 GCA_049298835.1 Oscillospiraceae bacterium | reverse complement strand
GAATTCCTGAAAGGTAATTTTTTGCAATCCATGTACATGGCACCAACTGATGAATTTGAAATATCTGATGTCATAGCTAATCTAAAAAATACAAATAGTAAGGGTTATGATGACATTCCAGTAAATCTCATAAAAGCTTGCAGTATGGGTCTTAGATCTATTCTCTCATACCTGAATAATCAATCATTTTTGGATGGCATTTTTCCTAATGCTCTGAAAACAGCAAAGGTAATTCCAATCTTTAAGAGCGAAGATTCTAATTGTGTTTCTAATTATAGACCAATCTCAGTTCTCTCAACTTTTTCCAAAATAACAGAAAAGCTTGTTTACAAGAGATTAAACAAATATTTAACAGATAATGCTATCCTACATATGAATCAATATGGATTTAGAGAAAAATTATCAACTTGCATGGCACTTTTAAAACTCACTGAAAATATAAGTAGATCAATAGATAATGGTGACATTACTATCGGTGTCTTCATTGACCTCGCCAAAGCTTTTGACACTGTCGACCATCCCATTCTCTTACAAAAACTTGATCATTATGGTATACGCGGAGTGGTCAACAGTTGGTTTACTAGCTACCTTACAAACAGAAATCAATACGTTTTAATTAATAAGTCTAAATCCAAACTCTCTTTAATAAAATGTGGAGTCCCACAAGGCTCTATCTTAGGACCCATATTATTTCTTATTTACATAAATGATCTAAATCATGTATCTAACATTTTGCAAACCATAATGTTTGCAGATGACACTAATCTATTTCTTTCTGGCAAAAATTTGCAAACACTTGAACATCAACTCATTATGGAGTTAAATAAGGTATCTGAATGGTTCAACACTAATCTACTCTCCTTAAATATTAAAAAAACATCTTATATTATGTTTAGTCATAGGAGAAATTTAACTATAAATATTTTCTTTGCAAATACTATAATTAATAAAGTTGATGATACGAAATTTTTAGGTGTTATCATATCTTCTAATCTTAATTGGAATAAACATATTGATGTCATTACTAACAAAATTTCAAAAACCACGGGAATTATTGCCAAAGTCCGACATTTATTACCATCCAATGTAACCAGAACGCTTTATTTAATTTTAGTTGAACCATATTTAAACTATTGTAATATTGTCTGGGCCCGTGCTAATTCCACGGTAAATTTGGAAAAGATATTTAAGATTCAAAAAATATATGTAAGACTTATTACCTTTTCTGCATATAGAGCCCATTCAGCTCCATTGTTTAAGCAATTGTGCATCTTATCTGTATATCAGATATACAAGCATCAGCTTGCCTTGTTCATGTTTAAAAAATTAAATAACCTCTTACCCATAACTGCATCATTTCCATGTCTTGTCAATTCATCCATTCACAATCACTTCACACGTTGCCATGACCAAATACACCTCTCTTACTGTAGAACCCGTACACGTCAAATGACTGTTTCATATCAAGGACCTTCTCTCTGGAATACCCTCCCAGCTTCCATTAGAAATTTAAAGTCATTTTATGTTTTCAAACGCTTGGTTAAAAATTGTCTAATCCAGAATAAAATATAGCTACTATAATTATATAATATCTGTATATTATGCATTATATCATACAGTTGCCATATGTCGGTCACATGCATTTGCCGCATGTCATTTTTGGTTTCATTTCTTTCTTTCTGGTTTCCTAGTTAAGTCTATGTATTAATTTGAGTCATTAATTTTGTTCTGGGGTCAGAATACTTATAAGCTGCGCTTCTCTCTGGCTCCATTGCATATACTCGATAATGTTGAATGTATTTGTGTAATGTTTACTTATTGCAATAAACGATTTGATTGATTGATTGATTGAATATCAGGGCCCGAGCTAGGGTGTCCTCTCTACAGA
>JBAQWI010000386.1:0-8494 GCA_049298835.1 Oscillospiraceae bacterium | reverse complement strand
CGTAAATACCATTTATTATGGCAGTATGCTTGATGATTATGTTGTGATGTTGCAAATTCTTGACACAAAAAAATCTGAAGAGTGTGAATTGTCAAATAATATTTTGGTGCAGTTAATGCGTACCGACAAAAGTGTAAAACCTCAGGATATCATTGTAAAGAAAAGCGAAAAAGTTGGACTTTATAGTGCCCTAGAGATTGCCGATATATGGCTAACAAGAGCACTTGCTGAATAAGAAACATAAAAAGCCCTCCATTCCGTTAGGAATGGAGGGCTTTTGCTATCTATGCTATTTTTTAGAATAGGTGCAGGCTTAGCCGACTAGTATTGTTTGCCCCAAACGACCATATGTTTTGCTTCTTTTCCACAGCATACGCATTTGTCGCTGATTTGCTCTTCGTTAAAAGGAATACAACGTGATTTTACACCACCTGTAACATCTTTTAGCTTACTTTCGCAAGCAACATCACCACACCACATTGCCTTGATAAAACCAGGTTTATTTTCAGCAGTGTCTAGGAATTCTTCATAGTTGTGTGCGATATGAGTTTTTGCAACTAGGTTTGCCTCAGCACGCTCAAGAAGTCCGTCATGAACAGCTTGCAATGCTTTGTCAATTTCAGCTTCAAGGTTATCAAGACTAACAAAAAGTTTTTCCCTGTTATCTCTGCGAACTAGGACACATTGGTTATTTTCAATGTCCTTAGGTCCAATTTCAAGACGTAGAGGAACACCCTTCATCTCATATTCGCTGAATTTCCATCCAGGTGAATTATCACTGTCGTCAAGCTTTACACGATAGTTTTTCTTTAGTCTGTCACGTAGCTCTGTCGCTTTATCAAGGACACCCTCTTTGTGCATTGCAATTGGAAGGATTGCTACTTGAATTGGAGCAACTTTAGGAGGCAATACAAGTCCATTGTCATCGCCATGAATCATGATAATAGCACCAATCATTCTTGTGGAAACGCCCCAAGAAGTTTGATGAGGAAATTGTTGTTGGTTGTTTCTATCAACATAGGTAATTTCAAATGCTTTTGAAAAACCATCTCCGAAATAATGAGAAGTTCCACCTTGTAAAGCAACGCCGTTGTGCATCATAGGCTCAATTGTATAGGTTGCAATTGCACCAGCAAATTTTTCTTTTTCAGTCTTTTGACCAACAACAGCAGGAATTGCAAGAAAATCACGATAGAAATCTTCATAGCATTTAAGCATTGTAAGAGTTTCTTTTCTAGCATCTTCTTCCGTTTCGTGCATTGTGTGCCCTTCTTGCCATAAGAACTCGGAAGTTCTAAGAAATGGACGGGTTGTTTTTTCCCAACGAACAACGTTACACCACTGGTTGTATAGTTTAGGTAAATCCCTATAAGAATGAATTATATTTTTATAGTGCTCACAAAAAAGCACTTCAGAAGTTGGTCGAATACAAAGTCTTTCTGCAAGTTTGCTTTCTCCACCATGAGTAACCCAAGCTACTTCAGGGGCAAAACCAGCAACGTGGTCTTTTTCTTTGTTGAGCAAACTTTCGGGGATAAACATCGGCATATATACGTTTTCGTGACCTAACTCTTTAAAACGAGCATCTAAATCCTTCTGGATATTTTCCCATATTGCATATCCATACGGGCGGATAACCATACAGCCTTTAACGCTTGAATAATCAACAAGCTCAGCCTTTTTAATAACATCGGTATACCATTTTGCGAAGTCAACGTCCATAGCGGTAATATCGTCAACCATCTTTTTTTGTTGTGCCATTGTTTATCTCTCCTTTGATTTTACAGATAACCTATATTATATCATTTAATAAGAATATTGGCAAGAAAATCATATAAGGAGAACAGACATTTCTGTTTTCCTTATATGATTTTGTGGTGTTTATAGTTTATTGCGAATTAACTCTTTTCCTTTTTCTAATGATGCCTTATATTTACCTTCATCATTCCAAAAATTTGGGTCTTCAATTTTTCTTAACCGTTCACGTGTTAAAGTAGCTGAAGAAAATATACCACCAAAGTACCAGTCTACAATTTTCAACTTACCATTTTGATTTTCAATTAACATTTGACAGGTTTGTCCTTCAGCTCCTACTCCAAGTTTAATTATTATTGCTAAATCTAAGTACACATACTGAAGTTGTTCCTTGTTTAACCAATCAATATCATTAACTCCAAAAGTACATGAAGTTGAAATGATATGATTGAATTTTTCAATCTCTACCATTTGCGTCATATGCTGTTTTAAGTTTTCATTGCTAATATACTTATCAAAATCAATTGAATTTTGTCCATATTTTGCACAATAAAACTCCTCTAATGCTTGTTTAGACATACTATAAATTGTTTCAAAATCGACGGTAGTTAGCCCAGTTTCGTAAGTTGCATTAAACTCCTCTATTATTATGCCCTCCGCAGGTGGAGCCTTCGGTGAAGCCAATGTTGATGAAGTTAGTTCTCCAATTGAAGCCTCTGGTGTAGTTGAAGAAACATTCTCTTTTGGAGTATCTATTGTGGACTTATTCAAACAGCTACTCAAAAAAAGCATACAGCAAAGTGATATGGCTAAAATTTTAATTTTCATAATGTATTTCTCCTTATGAAAATATATTCCTATATAACTATATTTTAGATAATAAGTTAGTACAAGTCAATACCATTTTTATGGTTTCTATTAAAAGGCATGCTAGGTAAACACAAACAACATATATCTAATTTACCAAGCAAAAGCTAGTTAATCAATCATTTCTTGTTACATTTTAGTGGGCAGTTCATGTTGTAAAATACGACAACATATGCTACAATTAATAAGCAAATTAATAACGGGATAGCTAAAACAAGTTATTTTTCAAGTATTTTGTAAAAGTTTGGGAATAACTTAGTTTAGACTTGCCCAAAAATATATTTATATAGGGAGATTTGACATGGAAAAAAGCAATGAGCCACTTATAGAAAAAGTCGGTGCACTAGGTATTGTTTGTATGCCCGGTTGTGAGGAATTCGTTGAAAAGGTTCAAAACTATATACAGGATTGGCGCAAACAAGACAATAACTATATTGTCAAAACATCTTTCCCACGCTTTGCGTCTGGTGAAGCCAAAGGCTTGATAAGAGAGTCTGTAAGGGGTCGTGATATTTACATTATCACAGATATATTTAATTATAGCGTAACTTACAAAATGTATGGAATGACGGTTCCAATGAGCCCAGATGATCATTTTCAAGATCTTAAAAGAGCAATTTCAGCTATGGCTGGAAAACCAAAACGCATTACGGTTATCATGCCTATGCTTTATGAGGGTAGACAACATAAGCGTTCGTCAAGAGAATCTCTTGACTGCGCACTAGCACTAAAAGAACTTGTGAACATGGGCGTATCAAATATTATTACTTTTGATGCACATGACGCAAGGGTGCAAAATGCAATCCCACTAAGCGGATTTGATAACATTCATCCAACCTATCAAATGATGAAGTCACTTCTTAATACCGTTGATGGACTTGAGATTAATGATCAAAAGCTTGGAATTATTTCACCAGATGAGGGTGGAGTTTCTAGATGTCTATATTATTCCTCTGTGTTGAACGTAAATGTTGGTATGTTCTATAAACGCAGAAATTATTCTGAAATTGTCGACGGAAGTAATCCAATTGAAGCACACGAATACCTTGGAAAGAATATCAAAGGCAAAGATATTATTGTTGTTGACGATATGATTTCTTCAGGCGGATCTATGCTTGACATTTTCAAGAGTTTAAAAGAGCGTGGCGCACGTCGCATCTTTGCTTTTTCATCTTTTGGACTTTTCTGTAATGGACTTGAAAAATTCGACGAGGCATATGCTCGTGGCGAGTTTGACAAAATTTTTACTACAAACTTAATTTATGGATCAGATGAATTACTAGGAAAAGAGTGGTATCAGTCTGTTGATATGTCAAAATACGTTTCCTATATCATTGAAGAGTTAAATCGAGACCAATCAATTAGTAGCTTGATTGATCCTTTTAAAAAGATTCAAGATCTTATTGCAGAGTTCAATGCTGGAAAAGCAAACTAAACACAGCAAAAAAATCCACCGTGAAAACGGTGGATTTTTATCGTATTCGTTACACAAAGTACGAAATATAGTTTTATAGTCTTTTTTCTATCCTGTCAGTGCCAATAAAGAATAACGCAATTGTTGCAGGACCTGAGTGGGACCCGATTACAGGGCCAACATTGTCTATAATTTCAGGCTTGATGCCATAGAGTTTTTTTACTTGCTCACCAACATATTTTGCATCGGATAAAGAGTCACCATGTGAAATGAAAACGTAAGGGTTTTTATATTCGCCAAGTTTTGTACCCATTTTTCTCACAAGCTCATCGAGAGAGGCTTTTCTTCCCCTAACTTTGCCAATAGGAATCAGTTTGCCCTCATCGTCCATATGCATAACAGGCTTTATTCCAAGCATTGTGCCAAAAACGGCAGCAGTTTTTGAAACACGTCCGCCTCTATAAAGATGGTTTAAGTCATCCACCGTGAAGTAGTGGCAGAGTTTAAGTTTTGTATCTTCAATTGCCCCAGCAACCTCCTCAATTGATAACCCCTCAGCTGTTTTTTTGATAGCGTAGTCTACCAATAGACCTTGACCAAGTGATGCAGAGCGGGAGTCAATGCAAATGATTTTAGCATTTGGATATTTTTCAATCAGTTCAGCTTTAGCAATTGTTGCACTTTGGTAACAACCAGAAAGTCCAGAGGAAAAGCCAATATATAAAACATCATTACCTTTTTCTATTTCTGCCTCAAAAAAAGCCATTGATCCTTCTGGTGAAATTTGTGCAGTTTTCGCCATAATGCCTGATCTTAATTTTTCATAAAAGTCATGAGGTGTAAGCGAATTTTCATAAGAGCCATCATATTCTACTCCATCAAGAGTATAGGTAAGAGGCATTGTTATAATTTTATTTTGTTTTAGATAGCTTTGGGGTAAGTCACAAGTTATCTCGGTGATAATTGAAAAAGGTTTATTGCTCATAGGGTCACCTAATCCTTTCATATATGCTGTTATTATTATACAATACTAATCAACTATTTTCAATGTAAATTTGACTAACGTTAAATTATGTTGTAAAATTATACCAGTAATATGCTATTTTAAAGCTTTTAAGGCATCAAAATAGAGAATTTAAAATTTGTTTACAAAGTTTTTGTTGCAATTTCATAATAAATCACTACAATAGATATTAGTTAGCACTCTTATATAGCGAGTGCTAGAATTAATAAAATTTTTAAGGAGGAACAAATATGAACATTAAACCTCTAGCAGACAGAGTTGTTATCAAAATGGTAGAAGCAGAGGAAACAACAAAAAGCGGAATTATTCTTGCAGGAGCGGCAAAAGAAAAGCCACAATTTGCAGAAGTAGTTGCAGTTGGTCCTGGTGGAATTGTCGACGGTAAAGAAGTTAAAATGGAGCTTGTAGTCGGTGATAAAGTGCTTACGAGCAAATACGCAGGAACAGAAGTTAAGCTTGACGGAGTTGACTATACTATATTGCGCCAATCTGAAATTCTTGCAAAAATGGACTAAGTCAAATTATATTGCACATAAAAATAATAAATCAAACAAATTATAAGGAGAGATTTTACTATGGCTAAAGAAATTATCTATGGTGAGCAAGCTAGAAAAGCGCTACAAGCTGGTATCGATAAACTTGCTAATACCGTTAAAATTACATTAGGCCCAAAAGGCAGAAATGTTGTTTTGGACAAAAAATTTGGTTCACCACTAATTACTAACGATGGTGTTACCATTGCAAAAGAAATTGAACTTGAGGACGCTTTTGAAAACATGGGCGCTCAACTTGTAAAAGAAGTTGCAACAAAAACCAATGATGCAGCTGGCGACGGTACAACAACTGCTACATTACTAGCCCAAGCGCTTGTTCGTGAGGGTATGAAAAACGTTGCAGCTGGAGCAAACCCAATGGTACTTAGAAAAGGTATTAAAAAGGCTGTCACTGTTGCAGTTGAAGAGATTATCAAAAACTCTAAACTTGTAAATGGTTCAGTTGATATTGCTAGAGTTGCTACAATTTCCGCAGGCGATGAGGTTATCGGAAACCTAATTGCTGATGCAATGGAAAAAGTAACTGCTGACGGTGTTATTACAATCGAAGAATCTAAGACTGCTGAAACATACAGCGAAATCGTTGAGGGTATGCAGTTTGATAGAGGCTACATTTCTCATTACATGGTAACTGATACAGATAAAATGGAAGCTGTTATTGATGACGCTCTAATCTTGATTACCGATAAAAAAATTACTAATATCCAAGAAATCCTTCCATTGCTTGAGCAAATCGTTAAAATTGGTAAAAAACTAGTTATCGTTGCTGAGGATATTGAGGGCGAGGCTCTTGCTACTCTTATCGTGAACAAACTTCGTGGTACATTTACTTGTGTTGCAGTAAAAGCTCCAGGATTTGGCGACAGAAGAAAAGAAATGCTACAAGATATCGCAACATTAACTGGTGGTGTAGTAATCTGTGACGAATTAGGCTTAGATTTGAAAGAAACTACACTAGATCAACTAGGTCAAGCTAGACAAGTTAAGATTCAAAAAGAAAATACCATCATCGTTGATGGTTCAGGCGACAGCGAAGCTATTAAAGCAAGAATTTCCCAAATTAAATCACAAATTGAAACAACTACTTCTGACTTTGACAGAGAGAAATTGCAAGAAAGACTTGCAAAACTTTCTGGCGGTGTGGCAGTTATCAAAGTTGGTGCTGCAAGCGAAGTTGAAATGAAAGAGAAAAAACTTCGAATAGAGGATGCTCTTGCTGCAACCAAAGCGGCTGTTGAAGAAGGCATCGTTGCAGGCGGCGGCGTTGCACTTATCAACGTTATTCCTGCTGTTGCAGCACTAATTGATACCACTTTTGGCGACGAAAAAACTGGTGTTTCTATTGTGTGCAAATCACTAGAAGAGCCAATTCGTCAAATTGCTTTGAATGCTGGACTTGAAGGAAGCGTTATCATCAACAGAATTATGGCTGAAAACAAACTTGGTTTTGGCTTTGATGCTTACAATGAAATTTATGTTGACATGATGGAAGCTGGAATTGTTGACCCAACTAAGGTTACAAGAAGTGCCCTTGAGAATGCAGCTTCAG
This sequence comes from Oscillospiraceae bacterium, assembly GCA_049298835.1. Lineage (GTDB taxonomy): Bacteria > Bacillota > Clostridia > Oscillospirales > Ruminococcaceae > Paludihabitans. The sequence continues at coordinate 1,331 of JBAQWI010000386.1, read as the reverse complement.
TTGCTTCGATGGTATTGACTACAGAAAGCCTTGTTGCTGACATTAAATCAGATGAGCCTACGGCTCCTCCTATGGGCGGCGGAATGGGCGGCATGTACTAACCCAAATCAAACCTTTAGAAAATTATCAATGCAATATAAAATATTACAAAAAAACACAGGGCACTTTTGTGCCCTGTGTTTTTTATGGTATAAGCTTATAAATATTCTATAATAGATTTTCTCTTTTGTTCATACTCTTCTTTTTCAATAAGTCCCTTGTCGTATAGTTCCATTAACGAAAGTAGTCTTTCTTCTGGGTTAGGTTGTAGACTTCTTGCGGGAGCGCTATTTCGCAAATTATTGTCCTCAACAGTATTTTGATATCTATTCATACTTTTTTTAGGAAATGCATTCTTTACATTTAGTATGCAAATCACCAATGCAAATAATGTCCAGAGAATTCCAAAAGCACCAACTGTGGGAACTAGAACAAACAAACCTACCCCAACAAAAAAAATGGACACAGAGAAGCCGATAATTGATTGTGCTTTTTTAGCCGTGATACGATTTTGTCCCATACACTTATCCCCCAATACTATTGCTATCAATTTATAATACACCAAAATAATAGCATTGTAAACAATATGAAATAATGTAAAATTATTTTTAATACCCTATTGCATTTTGTAATAGGGTGTGATATATTATTAAAGTACTTTAGTGAGTAAAAGCTTTAAACTGCTAAAGATAAATTTATAAGGAGTGATGTGTTGTGGATTCTAGGTTAATACAAATATGGGCGGTGATTGCACTCTATGTAGGCGCCATGGTATGGGTTGGCGTTAAAAGTGCAAAAAAAACAAAGACGCTGACAGATTTTGTTGTTGGCTCACGAAAAGCAGGACCGTGGATGTCTGCATTTGCATATGGTACAACATATTTTTCTGCTGTACTATTTATTGGATATGCTGGGCGATCGGGCTGGGACTTTGGCTTGTGGGCAATATTAATCGGAGTATCGAATGCCGCACTTGGTGCATATTTGGCGTGGAAACTCCTTGCAGCTAAAACAAGGGACGTTACAAGACGTTTAAAGATAAAAACGATGCCTCAATTATTTGAAGCACGTTACCAGAGCAGAAATATGAAAATTTTTGCGGCAATTATCATATTTATTTTTATGATACCTTATTCAGCAAGCGTATACTCGGGACTTTCTTACCTGTGCGAGATAGTACTTGGAATTAACTATATGTGGGCAATGGCGGCTATTGCTTGTATTGCGGCAGTTTACCTTGTTGCTGGAGGCTATATTGCCTCTCTTTCCGCAGATTTAATACAGGGTATTGT
>JBAQWI010000385.1:0-2151 GCA_049298835.1 Oscillospiraceae bacterium | reverse complement strand
TAACCTACTATAGATGCAATTGCAAAATTAAGCGACAGTACACCTGGTATTGATTCCCTTTTTATTGGCTTACTCACAGGGAATTTCATCAGGCAAGAAAGGAATAACACCCTGTGTTCAATACCCCTTTCACGTGGTATTGAACACAACGAGTTTAAGATTGCTATCTATAATAAATGCAATGAATTGTACGTTATAGGACCATTGGGAAAAATCTTCTACGACCAAAAATTAGATGATATAAACAAGAAGTTAGGGTTTGTAGTTGATAGCCAAAATGAGGAAACAAAATCTTACGTAGAAATTCCGGAATTGCTTAGAGAACAGAAAGAAGTAAAATTAGTTACAACTTGTCGCCACAAGGGATTTGTACTGACCGACTTAAGCGATAAACTCACGAATCTTTTGGGTACAAATGATCCCAATGAAGAGCAATTCATAAATGCTGAGAAATTTAAAGACATTCCCCATTTGTTTTTCCCTTTTAGCAAGCTTCCAGAGAATTTTTTCGAACAATTAGAAATCGAATTTCCTCATCCATTTATTACTGAAGAAATAAAAAGAAATCTTTTTATTGTACAATATCCGCGTTCCTCCAAATAACATATAGTAAATGGCTTTAACTGCTATCACACATAATTCTTAATAATCCTCCCAAAATTAATGCCCCGCACCAGCGAAGCCATATTTTCATGCTCTTAAATAGATTTTTCAGGCATAATTTTCCCTTTTAATTAAATACCCTCTCTAGCCGGTAACCATCTCGCATATCTATTCCCCCACGAAAAAAGCCCCGGTTGCCCGAAGCTTTTTAAAATAAGTTTGTGTATTGGCCGGAGCCAATTTTTCTATCATGAAAAGCATATCACAGTTGATATTCAAGTGAAAAGTGCATCTTTTGTGCGACGCGAAAGTGTACTAATTAAACCCGGTTACCTCAATATCTTTCTCACAAAGGAAACCGTAAAATATGACATCAAGAATACACCACAGAACCCTTCAGTACTAGCCGCGAATGCAGTTTTATAGGAAGCGGGTAATAAGTCACCATATCCTATGGTTAAAAAAGTTATACAGCTATAGTATAAACAGGAAAGAAAGCCTGATTCGAATACACTTTTATCCGGCAAAATAATGCCCAAATGGGTATATAAAACTGCAAATAAAAACACAGTGCATATCATGGAAATAAACACTCTAACCGGATTTGTCCCATAATGACCTATAACATCAGCTATTAACCATTCAAAAGGGTTACGGACCTTGTACCAGATACCATTGAACCCTAGATTATCTTCGTTTTTGGACTTGCTTTTCCTTACGCAACGTTTATATTCAAGATATGCTTTATCTTCGTCGTCATATCGTCCAATATTATGAAAGTTTTCTTTCAATAACAGGAATTGCTCTGCTTTTTGTTTATGATTGCTATCCTGGGAATAAATTAATTTCTTTATATTATCTTCATTCCATCTTATAAATATCTGTCCAAGGTTTTTAGTTTTTATTAAGTTAATCTCCTTAATACCTTGACAGTTTTCTTGTTTTTCCATTTTAATTGTTTTCTCAATTACACAATCATTAATAGTTAAATAAGAGCATACTTTTACTCTTAAATCTGTATGTCCCCTAAAAACATTAAGGCTAAATGTTAGGCTATTCACTGTAATATTCAAAAAGGATAGATTTTCTTCGCCAAAGTGTGCTCTATGAAAAGTCACATTTCCTTTCCCAAAATCAGCTGCATTAAAATTTAATCCACCATTACCAAACCTCACAAAACTAAAGTCTACATTCCCACCTTCAAATTTAGCGCCAACAAAATGTACCCTACCATCATTAAAATTGGCATTTTTAAAGCTAACATTACTCTTGCCAAATTTCGCCCAATTAAATACATTTTTTCTATTACCGAATGAAGCTCTGTTGAAATCCACTCCATAATCGCCAAAATTAACTGAACGGAAGTTAACTTTCCCTTGATTGCAATTTGCTTTGCTAAAACACACTACTCCTTTATCAAATATTGTTTCTTTAAAATAAATGTCTCTCTCAATAAAATTAGCAGAACTAAAATCTGCTCCATGTTTAAAGAACGCATCAATGGCACCCACTACTGTTACGTTTTTCGACCTCATCGGTTATCCTCCT
>JBAQWI010000384.1:0-3567 GCA_049298835.1 Oscillospiraceae bacterium | reverse complement strand
CATTCTTCGTGCTTATGCTCCTCGTGATGATGTCCACAACCACATTCTTCGTGCTCATCGTTGTGCAGGCAACCTGTATATGGTGTAATAACGCCTTCTAACACTTTTGTCATATTAAAAACAAAGTTGGGCTTTGTTGCACCCTCTGCAACCATTTCACAAAAATCAAGATAACATTTACTTTGATATACTATTTCATAATTTTCTGAATCGACCTCTAAATCAAAATTCACCTCAACCAATTTATCTTCTACCAACTCACTTATTATGCGAGAACGGTTTCTTATAGTTTGCATTCTATCATCTGCATTTTTTAACAGTACATATGGCAAAGCTATCGCTTCAATACAGCTATCTTGTTTACTTTTTAACCTAAAGCTTGCAATAGGAAGTGCTTTTTCAGCTTTAATTTTGTGTAATAATTCCTGTTTTTGTATCTTTAATAATAGTTCTTCTTTGTTTGTATTCGACATAGTCAACCTTCTTTCCCTTAGACATACTTTTATAGTATTGTACAAGTATAGTATACTATACTGTGCTTGTATAATGCAAGTTAATAGCATTGTGGGGTTATTTTATCTTAGTTGTTTAATGGCTGTGACGACAATACCACCAATCAAAATAGATAAGCGAGCCGTTTGGACTACAACTTTGTTTAAAAGGGCTAAATATCAAATGAATTTATTCCTTTTTTCTATGCAGGGTCTATAGTAATTTAGAATGTTTTGCTATATAATGTCTATTAGGGGAATTGTTTGTACCCTTAAGTTACCTGTAAGAAAAGAAATGGAGAAATTAAAATGGGCGATAAAAGTATAAAAAAAGAAACAAAGAAAAAGAAAAAAGCTGATACAAAAGTTTCAACTCCTTCAACATATCAAAGAGAAGCTATGGTTCAACCTGAAAGAATTACAAAAAAGAAAAAAGAAAAATAATACCTGTAGAATAATAAAAAATGATGTTTACATATTTAGTAGACATCATTTTTTTCTTGATTAGGCGCTCTAAATGTGATAGTATAAATATAAACTATCAACTGTGGCGTTATCCTGCCACAATCATCGCAAGGCAGTGTGAAATACTAAAGTGCCATTTAGGGCCATAATGGAATATGAGCAGGAGAACAAAATGTGTGAATAATACGAATGACGATATCCTATATGCCGTAGGAAAGTATAAGCAGGTTTTTAACGACACGTTAGCCATTAATCTACCTTGCGAAACCATTTATCAATCCATTGGTTTAAAAGTACACGTAAGCAAAAAACACTCACATTGTTTAAAGTATTTAAATAGTATTTCAGAGATTATATCCTCTCCTGATTACATCGGTTGCAACCCTAAAGAAAGTAGCAGCATTGAGTTCATTAAATGCTATGACGAAAATATTAAAGTCGCTGTCAAGCTAGATACAAGAAAGAATTATTTATATGTCGCCTCACTTTATGATATTAAGGACGCCAAACTTCAAACCCATTTACATAGTGGCCGATTAAAAGAATTTAATAAAAGTGTTGACACCGACGAATAACCAATGTATAATGTAGTCATAAGCTACATATGTTAATTATAAGATAGTTGAGGTTCGGAAATGGCTCCCGACACACTCGAAAGAGTACTTGAGATGCAGGATACGCCGCCCTGCCAATTATCTATGTATTATACGAGAGCAAGTCTTAACTGACTTGCTCTTTTACTTTGTCTTGAAAAAACGGCCTTGCGTATTTTGTAATATTATGGATGCACTAGTAATAATCGTTTCATCAATTTTGGGTGGTCTATTAGGAGTAGTAATTTCAAATAATCACTATAAAAAGCAACAATTAAAAAAGCTTAAAATAAGTTTACTTACCGATATCATTGGATATAGATATCAGAATGGTGGGTCAGAGGGTAAAGACTTTATATGCGCATTGAACAAAAATACTTATTGTATATAATGACAATGAGGAAGTTATGACTAAGTATAAAGATTTTATAATAATTTCATTGTGGTCTTCTATTAAAACAACATATATTATTTTATATCTTCTCCATTGCCATTCCAATTATCTTGTCTGCATAGTCTGCCATGAACAGCGGTATATTTAATACATCATTATCTAGTTTAAGGTTGCTTAGTGAAAATCTAACGCGAAGCTTGATTTTATCACCAAACTTCTCCTTAAACTTTTTAAGACTTTTACTCTCTACATTATCCTCTGATTTTACTTCAACAGGAATTATGTCGTTTTCACGCTGTATAAGAAAGTCCACTTCATAGCGAGGGTTATCTATTGCCCAATAGTGTGGTGTCGCTTCAAACTGATTTTTAAGAGCTTGTAGCACATAGTTTTCACTAAGTGCACCCTTGAACTCTACAAATAGACGATTACCCTCACCAAAAGCCGAAGGTGCAAGTAAAGCCAATCGACGAAGAAGTCCCACATCAACTAAATATATCTTAAATGCAGATAAATCGTCATAATCGGAAATAGGTAGTCCAGGAGATGTGCTCCGATATATCTTATCAGTTAAATTAGCATCTACTAGCCATTGTAGTGCATCCTCATATTCTCTAGCTCTTGCACCATCTTTAACAACTTTATAAATAAACTTCTAAACTCAATTTATCTTGAGAACAATCGTCACGTTTTCTTCTTGCTTCATCAGACCAGCTTAAAAATTCAGTTTGTGTTATTTTTCTTTGTCTAGCGCGTGAATTCATACGTCTATATGCCTTTTGATAAGCTTGATATACTAGATCTTCCGATTTAGTAGCTTGATGTAGTTTCATTGCTCCAATTTGATAACAAGGTTTGGTTTCGCCACTTGCAATACGATTACAGTACTCTATATCAATTCTACCTCTTGGTATAAAATAATGACTACACCCCCATTGCTCATAGTTTTTATTCAATGCAAGTATCCTTGAAGTTGAGAATGTGCTTTGTGAAATAACCTTAACCACTTTATTACTGATTAATAGAGAAAGTTCTTTTGATATCTGCCTAGTTGAAAAACCTGTCGCATGAGCAAGAAATGACAATGACAAGCTGTGGGAAATTCGGCTGAACCCATATGTATACCTGCAAATTACAAGTAGTATTTTCATTTGTGTTGCATTGAGTTTTACTCCATAGATAGCCTCTAGTAATTCATTTGCTATTGGCGTGTATCCGTTCTCTTTTTGAGGACTTGCCAATGGTTGTACACCTCTTTTCTCTTGTAATGTCCTAATATATCTGATAAAATATACTAGAACATTACATTATTCGTATGCTGTGATGTTTTACATGATAGTGCTTACTTTTCCCGAAGTAGGCACTATTTTTTTGCATATCTTTTGGAACACTCCTCACAATATAATCCTGTGGAGAATAGGCAAAAGTCACCCTTACTAACTGTTATTAAATTCACTATATCAACTAATCTCTCCTTACCACATTCAACGCATCTAGTAAATACGTTTTCATCTGTTATGTCCGTTGTGATAATTGTTTCCTCTGATAACTTGGTTTTTACATAAAACATATAATTGTCCTCTTTTCTTAATTTTGTGTAGCTTTTATGCCCTAATTTGTCTTA
>JBAQWI010000383.1:0-1723 GCA_049298835.1 Oscillospiraceae bacterium | reverse complement strand
GTTGTATCTTGCGATAAATGGAGTTATGATGATGCAACAGGTGACGTAACGATAACAAATGCTATTTTGTTCCACGACTACACAGTTAGCTTTTTAGCCTATATTATGTGGGATCCAGTTCATATGTATAACGCAGTAGTAAATGATTGGAAAGACGTAGAACATCAAATTACATTTGACGTTCGCCAGCCAAAGACAAAAAAATTCTCAATGGAGCGTTTACGCAAGTATATTAATGATAATCCACATATTAACGTAATACGATATACAACGTTTTTTCACCAGTTTACGTTAATTTTTGACGAGCTTGCAAGGGAAAAATATGTTGACTGGTATGGTTATTCAGCATCAGTTAGCCCCTATATTTTAGAGCAGTTTGAGGCAGAAGTGGGCTACAAATTCCGTGCTGAATTTATTATCGACCAAGGTTATATGAATAACACCTATCGCATTCCGAGCAAAGAGTTTGCAGACTTTCAAGCGTTCCAACGCAGAGAAGTGGCAAAGCTTGCAAAAGAAATGGTAGATATCACCCACGAATGTGGAAAGGAAGCAATGATGTTCTTAGGCGACCATTGGATAGGTACAGAACCGTTCATGGACGAGTTTGCAACGATTGGTGTTGATGCGGTTGTAGGCAGTGTTGGAAACGGCTCAACACTCAGATTAATCAGCGATATTTCGGGGGTTAAATATACCGAGGGTAGATTCTTGCCATATTTTTTCCCTGATACATTTCATGAGGGTGGAGATCCTGTAAAAGAAGCAAAAGTAAACTGGGTGACTGCAAGACGTGCAATTTTAAGAAAACCTATCGATCGCATCGGATATGGCGGATATTTAAAACTTGCAATACAATTTCCAGAGTTCATTGACTACGTTGAAAGCGTTTGCAATGAGTTTAGAACATTATATAAAAATGCAGAGGGAACAACTCCCTATTGCATAAAAACTGTAGCAGTTTTAAATAGCTGGGGTAAAATGCGTGCATGGGGAAATCATATGGTGCATCATGCATTGTACCACAAGCAAAACTATTCCTATGCAGGAATTATTGAGGCATTAAGTGGTGCTCCATTTGACGTTAAATTTATCAGCTTTGATGATATTCGTGAAAATCCAGATATACTTGACAACATTGACGTTATCTTGAATATAGGTGATGCAGATACGGCTTTCTCTGGTGGTGAAAATTGGGCTGATGAAGAAGTAATTACTCCAATTAAAAAGTTTATCTATAACGGTGGTGGATTTATCGGTGTTGGCGAGCCTTCAGCATACCAGAATCAAGGACATTACTTCCAGCTTGCAACCGTTTTAGGTGTAGAGCAAGAGCGTGGATTTACGCTCAATCAAGATAAATATAACTGGGATGAGCATTCTCACTTTATTATAGCAGATTGCACAAAAGATATTGACTTTGGCGAGGGTAAAAAAAATGTTTTTGCACTTGAGTCTGCTAAGGTTATCAAACATATCGACAAAGAAGTTCAGCTTGCTGTCAATGAGTTTGGAAAAGGACGATGTGTTTATATCAGCGGATTGCCATATAACTTTGAAAACTCACGATTGCTGTACCGCTCCATTATATGGGCTGCAAGTGATGAAAACAATCTTCATAAGTGGTTCTCAACAAACTTTAATGTTGAGGTTCATGCTTATGTTAAAAATAAGAAGTATTGCGTTGTAAACAACACCTATGAACCCCAAACAACGATAGTTT
>JBAQWI010000382.1:0-1880 GCA_049298835.1 Oscillospiraceae bacterium | reverse complement strand
GTTCAGGATTTGGTGTGCTTGTTAACCCAATTTCATTATTTAATTTTGCATAGATGCCAGGCTTAAAGTCACCGCCGCTGTCAATTTTATTTTTAGCGACAACAATTTTTAAATTATTGTTAGCAATTAAGAAATTTGAATTGTTAACCATTTCGTTGAATTCATCATCATTGAATGGCGGCGATTTGGCAGCATTTAATAAATTAGTGATGTACCATTTGATGGCTTCTTTTTGTGCAATCTTGTCATCATTTTTTTCTTCGCTCATTTTGATCACATCCAGCAAAATCTTAAATGTTTGCTTATAAATACCTATGCATTCTTTGCTTGTGCTAATTCTCGACAATTTATTGTATTGTTCATGAGAAAAGATTTTTAATGCGATAGAGCACATTTTTGCAACTTCTGGCTTATCAGGCTTATCTTCATAGTTTGCAAAATTGATATAAAAATAGCGCCATAGGCTGTCAAAATGGCGATGATGCACAATATTGAATTCGTAATATTTGAGTGCCACATCAATGCTTAATTTTCGAGTCGGAATTTCAAAGTTTTCATACAGATTCGCAATCCTAAAGATTGAAATCTCTTCATTGTCTTCATGCGCACTTTTGAAATTTAATGCAATTTTCTCATCAATTTGATTGTATTTTTTAGCGCTAAAAGTGATGATTTTTTGATACTTAACTGGAATTTCAGGCAATTTAACCAAAATTAAATTATCGTCAAAGTAAGCTTCAAAGCGCCCTATTGCTTCAATTTCTTCTTCAATTTTTTCTTGCTGTTTATCTTTATCGTTAGATTTAATCATAGCGCTTGTTCCATGCATCTTGGCATGGCTTACATTTAGTCGTGTACCAGCCACCAATTGATCTGATTTCAGACTCACATCCGCACATTTCGCAAGTTTTAGCAGCACTGGCAGCAGCTTCATCAATAAGCTTATCAATCGCATCATCTAATGATTGAGATAATTTCAATGCATTAGTCTGATGATAGAAACGCAAACCGCCAAACTTTTCCTTCACTTGTGTTGCTTTAAAAGTGAGTTCTGGATTTTGCTCACAAAGATGATTAATTTTGAAACATAGCGCGTACAAAATCTCAAACCAGCCGTCACCACATTCAAAGCCAAATGTTTCATTTGTGAACAATTTTTGGAATGCTTGCGGAATTGTTGAAAGTCTTCTTTTCATACTGTGTCCTTTGATTAGTCAATATATATATTATATCATTGTAGACACACATTGTCAAGTTTCTCTCACATAGAAAAAGGCGCATATAGCGCCTTATCGTTTATCTTGTATATGGAAAAAGATTATTGATTAGATTTCATCAATGTATTCATCAATTGCTTGCAAAGTGAAAGTATTCATAGAATAGCCACGGTTTAAACGCTTCTGATTTTGCACATAATCCATGATAGCTGGGTGAAGATCTTTGGGGAACAGTTGAATAAAATCCACTATTTCGTGCTCATCTTTTAATTCAGTTGCTAGCTCGTCAAAGTGATAATTGATTTTCTTAGCACAGCAGACATTTACAATATCTTGAAATGATAACATTGTGTCATTGGTGTAACCTGTTTTATCAGCCAGGACCATTAATGCTATTTTTTTGTAGACCTTCATTCGGTAATACATTGGCCAGCGAAGCGTGGTAGGTTTTGGTTTGACAACCTTCCCTTCTTCATCGAATTTTCTAAAGCTATAGGATTTGAATATGCTCATGATTAATTGCTCGTATTATATCGTATAGCAATTATATACTATATACTCAATGAGTATATAGTATCTGAGCAGTTCGTTAAGGTTTTGGTTTTGGTTTTGGTTTTGGTTTTGGTTTTGGTTTTGGTTTTGGTTTTGGTTTTGGTTTTGGTT
>JBAQWI010000381.1:0-5194 GCA_049298835.1 Oscillospiraceae bacterium | reverse complement strand
CATTGATATCCCATCTTTGGCACGAGAAATTAAAATCCTAGCGTTGCTCTTCATTCCACCGCTTGAACCTCCTGTAAGTTCCCATTTACCATCCTCATTCAGCTCGAGAATATTAATACTCATAGATTTTATATCATTATCTACATTATAATCAAAAATACCTGTTGTTTGAGATTGAGTATCTACCAATTCTAAAATTTTTTTCTCTTCTTTAGATAACTTGGCTGGCACAATTTGCATTTTAGATTGACTATTGGCTGCACCGCAACCCGTTAGCGAGAAAATTAAAACAGCACATAAGAATAAAGAAACGAAATTTTTCATAAAAAAACCTTTCAGCAAAAAAATTATTCTTGTGACGGTGGAGTCTTTTTAAAAAGTTTAATCTTCTTCTTTTTTAATATTTTTCTAACAATTAAACCGATTATAGTCGAAACGATAAGATATGGTAGGAGCCATACTATTAGAAAGATAATATTTTGAATTAATGTTAAACCTGACTGCAAGGAATCTTTCATCGTTTTTACAATTTTAGAGAAAAATCCATCATCCTTAATTACATAATCAGCAGTTTGATAGATGCTGACTGTAATTGTTGAATAGGAAATTAAATCGTCATAACGTTTTATCACGGTGGTTAGCTGTTCTATTTCTGCACGGATTCTAGTAAGTTCTGCCTCAATTTTCAGTATGTCTTCAATGATTTCTGCCTTTTGCAATAGTTCAAGCACACGTTTTTCCTGTGCTTTTAATACGTTAAGTCGGGCATCTTTATCAAAATAATCGCCGGTAACATCTTCTCCACCCTCAGACGAAGATATCACATTTCCAAGCTTTTGCATATCAAGCTTAAACTTCTCATACTCAGCCGACGGAACACGAATGACAAGAGTAGAACTAGCGTCGCCTTGTTTCTTATCGCCATAGGTATTTGAACTTTGTATGTAACTTTTAGTCTGCTTAATTTGGGCATTAAGGTCCGATATTGTCTTATCATAATCCTTGGTTTGCACCTCAAAGTTTGCGTTGAAAATAACTTTGCGGTTAATCTGATTAGCTGATATGGAGGTTGTAGATACGTCGCTTTGTGCGCCACCATCCTCAGCGCTCATCTCATTTGATTCTCCAACAATTTGTGCGCTTTTGTCAGAATAGGGTATGCTACTTTCCTTTTTTATTGACGTTGATTTGCAAGCTGTCATAGATAACATCAAAACAATTGCTGTAAAAATTAGCGCTACTTTCTTAAACATAGTTATCCTCCTTTTAGACATATACCCAATATTCATTAATACCACTATAGTACCATATTATCCCATATACATCAAGCTATATCTAGTTATATAATACAAATAATATATTACAAATAGTAGGAAATAAAAAGTTAAAATTTTCTAAAATTTACGCAAAAAGAAAGTAAGGCAATTTGCCTTACTTTTAGTGGGGTAGTATATGAAAAAGAGTCATGTATAACTCAGAAAATATCCTGTACCTAATTTTATTACATATTGAGTGTAATGTCAAGTGTTTATAATGCATTATTAATATAGTCGTTTATCTTTGTGATTTCCTACAGAATTTACAAATATTTTTATTTTTATATTGCATTTTGTAGCAAACTGCTTATGATATGGTTGGATAACAGAAACCCATTTTTTTCAAGGAACAATCTCTGTCCAACGATCTTAGCATATCCACCCTCGCAAAATCTTTCGGCAGACAAAATGAATTTGTTAAAATCAATACAATTATATGCTTTAATTTTATCCAAGTCAATCCCCTCGGATAGTCTTAACCCTAACATAACATACTCGTCAACACCACCTGCATTGTCATCCGTTGTAATTGAATTTAGCCCTTTGTTCTCTATATATTTAAGCACACTATTTTCATTAAAATATCTGCGGTTATCAATAAACGAATGTGCAGATGCACCAAAGCCAAGATATTCCTCACATCGCCAATATTTGAGATTATGTCTACTCTCCATTGCGTTTTTAGAAAAGTTTGAAATCTCATATTGGGAAAATGAATTTTGCTCGAGTATGTCAATGGTGTTTAAGTAAATCTCAGCAAGGGTGTCCTCATCTACGCAAAACTGCAAAATATCACTTTGATAGTAAGGAGTGTCCTCCTCTACCTTTAGCATATATGCCGAAATGTGCGAAATTGGCAGTTTTGTTATTACCTCAAGTGTATTCTGGACGGAAGCCATCGTTTGGAAGGGTGTTCCTAGCATAATATCCACCGAAATGTTTTCAATCCCAGCCTCATATGCATTATTGACTGCCTCGATTGCTTGGGGCAAATCATGAAGTCGCCCCAAAGCTTTCAGTTCTTTTTGGTCAGCAGACTGCATTCCAAAAGATATTCGGTTAATGCCTGCAAGCTTTAGTTCTGCAAGCTTTGTTTTTGTAGTCGAATTGGGGTTTGCCTCAAGTGTTATTTCGCCATCCAAATCAAAAACATCTTTTGCTGTTTTTATAATGAGTGCAATGTTGTTTGAGGACATTAAAATAGGCGTCCCCCCCCCAAAATAGAGCGTGTCGGCTGTGATGTTTTTTCCAGTATAGTTAAGCATATCGCAAACAATAGCTTTTGTATATTCGTCTTCTAATAAATTGTCATGGACTATCGAGTAAAAATCGCAATAAGGACATTTCTTGACGCAAAAAGGTATGTGCACATATAGCCCGATATTACTCTTCATTATTTTATACCATTCTCAAACATTTCATTTGAAAGGGCAATAAATTCTTCAAAGGAAAGCTCCTCAGCACGTGCTGTTCGCTTCAGCGAAACCTTCTCCATCAGTTCTAATAAGTCAGATTTTTTTACGCAAAAAGCCGCTGAAACAGGATTGGCAAGGGTTTTTCTTCTTTGTGAAAAGGAAGCCTTAACAAGCTTAAAGAAATGTTCTTCTGATGCTAAATTTTGCGGAGTTTGATCTCTCACATCAAGACGAATAACGCTTGAATCTACATTAGGTGATGGCATAAAACTATCTCTTGATACTTCAAAAAGTATTTGTGGCTCGCTGTAATAACGCACCGCAGCAGTAACTGCGCCACAAGCACGAGTTCCCATTTGTGCACAAAGTCGAATAGCTGCCTCTTTTTGAACCATAACCGTAATGGATTTTATCGGCAGTCTTTCCTCAAGCAAACTCATTATTATTGGTGATGTAATGTAATAAGGCAAATTTGCACATACACAAACCTCCATACCCTCAAATTCTTCTTTGATAAGTTCAGCTAAATCTAACTTTAAAACGTCAGCATTTATCACTTTAACATTATCATATGGCGCAAGAGTTTCTTTTAGCACTCGAATAAGTTTTGTATCTATTTCAATTGCAACAACTTTTTTTGCAGACTTACAAAGTTCAGCTGTCAACACACCAAATCCTGTGCCAATCTCTATTACACCTGTGTTTTCATCAATATTGCCCATCTGCACAAGTTCAGGACAGACGTTTGGATTAATTAAGAAATTTTGCCCTAACGATTTCGTAAATTCAAAACCGTATCTTTTGCAGATATCTTTTATCGTTTCTATATTTGAAAGGTTTTCCATATCATTCTCCTTGACGCTTGTTTTATTCTATTGTACCATATATATGAATTTTTTTAAAGTTGAACCGCATCATTTTCTTTATAAAAGCAATTGCTATAGTATATCCAATACTGTATAATAGTAATATTATTTTTATTTAAGGAGCAATGTTTTTATGAGTAGACGTGACAAAATCAATTACTACCTCGATATAGCAGGGTCCGTTTTAGAAAGAGGAACTTGTACAAGACGTAACTTTGGCGCAATTATCGTTAAAGATGACGAAATTGTTTCAACTGGATATGTTGGCGCTCCTAGAGGACGAGCAAACTGTTCTGATCTTGGTTATTGCACAAGAGAAAAGCTAAACATTCCTCGTGGCGAGCGTTATGAGCTTTGCAGAAGTGTGCACGCAGAGGCTAATGCTATTATTTCTGCTCCAAGGAATCAAATGTTAGGTGCTACTCTTTACCTTGTGGGCATGGACTACAAAACGAAAGAGCTTGTTCCTGACGCATCTGCTTGTTCTATGTGTAAAAGGCTTATCATTAACGCAGGCATCAGTACGGTTATTGTAAGAAACACAAAAGAAAACTATACCACTATCAATGTAGATTCTTGGATTGACGATGATGAATCACTTGATGCAAGATTAGGATATTAAAATCAATTTACAAGAAGCTAGGAGTGTTACTATGTCTACGCTAAAAGTCGCACTTGTACAGCAAAAGGCAATTCCAAATGATATACATAGTAATATTCAATTAGGGTTAAAATATATTAGGGAAGCAGATAAAAAAGGCGCTGATATCGTGTTGTTTCCTGAGATGTGGTCAAATGGATATGCAGAGCCTTTTGACGGCGCTTTTGACAATCCATTTGATGCTAGTTTTAAAAAAGAACGTGCTAAATGGCTAGGAGATGCCGTTGATAGGGATAGCGAATATGTCAAGGCATTTATAGCGATTACAAAGGAACTCCATATCGGGGTTGTTTGTACATACCTATCTAAAACAGCAGACAAACCACAAAATACTGCCATTGTAATCGACCGAAATGGTGATATTATATTGGAATACGCAAAAGTACATACCTGTGATTTTTCACTCGAAGGTTTACTACAAAGTGGTAGCGAATTCAAGGTTTGTGAGTTTGATGGAATTAAGTTTGGTGTGATGATTTGTTATGATCGTGAGTTTCCTGAAAGCGCAAGAATTTTAATGCTTAAAGGTGCAGAAATCATTCTCACACCAAACGCTTGTGATATAAACCCTGCAAGGCTTAATCAACTTTCTACAAGAGCTTTTGAAAATATGACGGGTGTGGCTATGTCAAACTATCCAAATAGTGGTTGGGGTACTTCTTGCGCTTTCAGCCCGATTGTTTTTGACAAAAACGGTACCTATGCAGACAATACTATTGTTGTTGCAGATGATACTTCAGAGAAAATTGTAATTGCTGAGTTTAATATTGATAAGATTAGAGATTATCGCAAAAATGAGACTTGGGGCAATGCCTATAGAAAAGTAGATACTTATGGTGACTTGCTAAGTGATGGGGTAAAAGAGCCATTTTTACGCAAATAGTAGGGACACAACTGCAATAAAAAATTAAAAGACACTCCATATGGAGTGTCTTT
>JBAQWI010000380.1:0-12366 GCA_049298835.1 Oscillospiraceae bacterium | reverse complement strand
CATATATGCAGCCTTATCATAATGAGTTAAAATATAATTTGCTATGCTTTTTTGCCCCTTGGAAAACTTCGGCAATCTTCTTTCAATCTCTACCAAAATATTGTTTGTCATCAAGACACACTCCTCATACCTACATACGTCCAATTATTCATCAATGATAACATACTCTCTAGTTACGTTTCTGATCCACTTTGAGCCCCTTGCTCTTATTAAGAACAAGATATCTTTTACCGGTTCATCTATCTTCATTACGAGATATACAAATACTGGAGGCCAATGCAGCACAAAGGCTACAAAATAAGCCGCTGGCACTGCAACAAACCAAAGTGATACTACCTCAATGACTAGGGAGAATTTTGTGTCTCCCCCACCACGCAAGATTCCAACAATGCCAGTTGCTGCAATGGATACAAAAAATCCAGTTGCTGCTGCAACATATATCATTTGATGTGCAAGCTCTTTAGTCGCATCAGTAACGTTGTAGAAGTCAATTGCTACATTTTGCAATGATAAAATTAATACTGTTACGAAAGCACCAAATATAATTGAAATTATTTTAAATGTATGCCCTCTATCTCGAGCCTCTTGCATATTACCTTCGCCAATTGCCTTACCAATTAACACAGCGGCTGAACCTGCAAGGCCAAACACAGCTACTGTCGATAGTTGTTGAACAACACTGATAATGGAGTTTGCCGCAACTGCTGTTGTGCCAAGACGTCCAAGCAAGCCTGCTTGCATTGACATTCCCATCGCCCACATTAGCTCATTTGCAACAACAGGTGAACTAATTGTAATTAAATCTTTACACAAAACTTTATCGAATTTAAGGTAATCTTTTATCTTGAATTGAAGTTTTTTATCTATAATGAACATATAGCAAATTGCTATTGCAAATTCAACAATTCTAGCAATTAAGGTCGCAATTGCTGCACCTTGTACACCTAATGCTGGTGCACCAAAATTACCAAAAATTAAGACATAGTTTAAAAATCCATTGGTAAAAAGTGCAACTAAGTTTGAGATTACAGCTATCTTTACTGCCTCAATGCTACGTATTGATGTATAAAAAACATTTACAAGACCAAAGAAAGGATAGGAAAAACAAATGATTTTAATATAACTTGCACCCGCTTTTATAACCTCTGGATCTGGTGTAAAAATTGACATGATCCTCTCAGGAAAAATAAACGACACGATACAAACGATAAGTCCAATAAATACTGCAAAACGTACTATCATTGTAATGATAAGCTTAATTGGTTTCATCTCGCCTTTTCCCCAATATTGTGCTGTTAAAACTGCGGCTCCACTTCCTAAGCCAAATGTAAGCATATTAAATAGAAAAAATGGTTGGTTTCCTAATGAGGATGCAGACATTGCAACATCCCCTAACTCACCAAGCATTACGGTGTCAATCATCTGAGTTAAAAAAATCACCACATTTTGTAGTGTTACTGGTAGTGCAAGCGCGAACATCATCTTATAAAAAGATTTGTCTCTGATAATACGGGGTTTATTAGTAGTGTTTGGCATTAGTTCCTCCAAATTCGTGTACATCTGCTTTTTTCTCATTCAAGAAAAAAACTCCCTCAAACAAAGTAAGTCCTTTGCTTGAGAAGGTTTTGTCAGTTCATTTTCATTCTTATTATAATCTATTGAATATATTGTTGCCTTTTGAGTCAATTGCAACAATTAATGGGAATCTTTCAACATATAGCCGTTTAACCGACTCGCAGCCAAGCTCATCAAACGCAATTACTTCGCAGGATTTTATGCATTTACAAGCAAGAGCACCAGCTCCACCGATTGCGCAAAGATAAACTGCTTTATTTTTAATGATAGCATCTATTACTGCATTGTTGCGCTCACCCTTACCAATCATACAGGAAAGACCACCATTAAGCAAGGTCGGAGTAAAAATATCCATCCTTGATGAGGTTGTCGGACCACAAGACCCAATTGGCATATTCTCTGGGGCCTTTGTTGGCCCAGCATAATAAATTGTTGCTCCATCAAGCTCAAATGGCAGAGGTTTGCCCTCGTTAATAAGCGATACTATTCTGTCATGAGCCGCGTCCCTCGCGGTATAAATAGTGCCTGTTAGTAAAATCCTATCATACGTGTTTAGTGTTCTTGCTGTTTCTTTTAAGTTATTTGAATTAATCTCTCGAGTTGCCACCTTGACGCTCCTTATTTAACATAGCAAATTTTTTCCTGATTGCCTCAGTTGTTGATTGTCTTAATGCTTGGAATGACTCAACTTCACTCTTTGGCAAGCGTGCAATTTGAATAGATTGAACACTTCCCTTTATCTCATCAAGTGAAAATAATAACTTTGATTTTTGTGTTTCAAGTGATTTAATGCAATTATCGTAATGACTTTTTTGGCTCTCTGCCTCTGCTTTTGCACGATTGATAATTGCATCAGCTTCGTCCTTTGCATCTTCAAGCAATCTGCGAGCCTTTTTTTCATTTTCTTCACTCAATAATATCGTTACTTCAATTTGGCTATTTACTTGCTCTAACAGTTGTGTTTCGTGTTTTTTTGCAGAAGAAATGATTTTTTGCGCTTCTTCTCTTGCAGAATTAATCATAGTTTCAGCCTCAAATTTTGCGGGTTCAATAATGTTTTTTGCTTTTTCATTGGCTTGCCCCAAAATAATTTTCGCTTGTTCTGTTGTTTGATATACTTGCTGTTTTACTATTATAGAAATTTCACAGGCTTCTTTATTTGCTGATTCAACAATACTGTTCGCTTGGGTTTTCGCATCAGCAAATGGTTTTAATTCAGCCACTAACTCTTCAATTTTATTTATATTTTGCTCATTTTGTTCAGCTAAAGCCTCATTGGAAGCAGTTATTTCAACTATCTTTTTATATTGTTCTTCTATAATAGATTTAAATTCAGTTATCTGAGCATTTTCACTCTCAACTTCAGCTTTAAGTGCTGTTACTTCCTCGTCATACTTTGTAATAATTTCATCGATATATTGAGTAACCTCTTCCTTTTTGAAACCACCAAATGTAGTTTTAGAAAAGCTTTTTTGAATTTCCATAAGCCCACTCCATTCAAATTTTATACTATACTAATAACATTTTAATTTAGAATTAGTATACTAATTATATATTTTTTTAAATTTAATTGCAATAGATATTTGAATTTTCTAATGTTTTTGGTATAATAGGCATATTAGGTTTAGGAGGAAATATATAATGAATGAAAAAAAACTGGTTGTATTTGATTTAGACGGTACATTAAATAAGACAGAATTGTACGCTGTTCCTGCACATAGAAAAGCTTTGGCAGAACTTAATATTTCAGATAAGTCAGACGAACTAATCATCTCAACATTTGGTGCAAGAGGTATAGATTGTGTTCACCTTTTGATTAATACAACTGACGAGAAAGAAGCCTATGATTATTTTAAAAAAGTGAGTCAATATGAAAATGAATTTATCACCCAATTCGCTGGCGAATTTGAAGGAACATCGGCAATGCTAGACACTTTGCGCAAAGATGGATATCACATCGCAGTTTGCTCTAATGCATCTGAAAGGTACATCAGAATGGTGCTTAGTGCACTCAATATAATTGATAAGATTGATTATATTCAACCCCTTTTACTTGATATGATAAAAGATGATACCCTAAAATTTTTGCTCGAGCGAGAAATGCCAGATAAAGCCGTTATGGTGGGCGACAGAGTTTTCGATAAAAATGCTGCAAGGGCAAATGCTATCCCCTTTATCGGCTGTATGTATGGGTTTGAAAATAGCGAAGTGGCTGATGCTGATATTGCCGTTAAAGAACCAAGTGAGATTAATGATGCAGTAAAAAAACTAATAGGATAAACTAAAAGCACTGAGATAATTCTCAGTGCTTTTAGTTTATCCTATTACTGCATTTTTAAAACTAATTAATCCTGTCCTTTTATTGCAGATAATTCCTGAAGTTTCTCCTGTACAAACAAAGTAATCCGTAGTATAAAACATCGGTATGAAAACTGCCTCATCAATCAATTTCTGCTCCGCATTTTTGTATCCATTGATGATTTCCAGCTTTTGAGTTTTGGAAATTGTATCGGTTAACAGATTATCATATTTTTCATTTTTATAGGAAATAAAATTCTTGTTCGAATAGCTTTGAAAGCTTGAAAGAATTGCACTTACAGAGTTGTCAGCAGATGCAAGCTTGTATAATGCAATGTCAAAATCCCCTGCTTGTATTCGCCTATTGTACTCTTTTTCGTCAACCTCATCAATATTAATATAAAGAGACAACTCCTTTTGAAAAATTTGAGATGGATATGAAAAATACTCAACAGCATTGACTTTTGCATCCTTATTTATTAATAGTTTAAGTACAGGAACATCTTGTTTATTTAGGTTTGTTAGCCCTGTTTTATAGTATTCATATGACTTTGCAGTATTAAATTCCTGAGTAACAGTATCCCCTGCATAGTCTCTGAAAGTCTTATCAAACATCATGATACTGTGTGGAATTATTCCATTTGCAATAGACAAATTTTCTTGCAATTTATCCTTGTAACTATTCCTGTCAAAACAAGCTGCAATTGCCCTTCTTATGTTTTCATTACTAAGACTCTCATTTTTTGTGTTCAGGTATAATCCCCATGTTGCATTCTCTATAGCTTCCGTATTGTAGCCCTTTTTAAGAAATTTTTCTATATCATTTCCACCCACAAAAGCTGCATTTACAGCTTCATCTAGCAAACGCTCTTCAACAGTTTGTTCCACTGAAATATAGAGATTTACCCCTGTTGGTTTCACGTTTTGTGCATCATAATAGCTCTCACTTTTTCTAAGTTTTATACTTTCTCCATGTTTCCACGAATAAATGTCAAATGAACCATTTGACATAATTTTTTCAGATTGAAGTCCATATTTACCCTTAGTTTGGTTGAAAAATTTCTCGTTACAGGGCATTGCGTAGGTGGTTGCAAACAGATATTCCAGATTATCATTCTCATACTCAAGCTCAATTTGCAGCTTTTTCTCCGACAAAGCAGTAACACCTAAACTTGTTTCTGACATTTTACCCTGATTGACTTCTTGGGCATTTTTAATTGAGAAGAATTGAGATACAGCAGGTGAATTTGTGTCGGAACGAAGCAGTCTTTGTACAGCAAAAACAAAATCATTTGCAGTTACACTATCACCATTTGTCCAATAAATATCATTTTTTATGTCAATTGTATATAGTAATCCACCATTAGATTTAATTACACTTTTAGCAAGCCCATTTTGAATTGCACCAAACTCATCTATGTAAAACAAGCCCTCAAAAATATTGTTAATCACCGTAAGCGAGGCTTGATCTGACGCAGTCTGAGGATCAAGGTTTTTAGGCTCAGACAATATGTCATATTTGACTATATAACTTTTTTGTGACACATTACAGCCAGCAAATGAAAATATCATTACGATTAAAAGCAGTGCACTCAATATTTTTTTCACGTTGCCCTCCTTATGGTTTTTATTCTATAATAACATCTCAAGATTATAATCGCAAGTAAAAATGTATATAATTACATCACAGCCATTAATTGTAAGGCGTTTACTCCTAATTTTCGACTTCAAACAATACAACTTCATTGTTTTTGAGTGATTTTTGCAC
This sequence comes from Oscillospiraceae bacterium, assembly GCA_049298835.1. Lineage (GTDB taxonomy): Bacteria > Bacillota > Clostridia > Oscillospirales > Ruminococcaceae > Paludihabitans. The sequence continues at coordinate 6,725 of JBAQWI010000380.1, read as the reverse complement.
ATCAATAATACGTTGATTACTACTACCCTTAAAACAAAGTGTCAAATCCATATTCTCAAGTTCAAACTTGCCATCGACAAGAATATCTATCTGAGCCAGTAGCTCCCTAGAATTTGGCGTAACATTCTCTAAAATTTGCTCGTAGGTATACCCCGAATATGCCCATATATCCTTGTTGAGTTCTCTGGTTTTTTTGCAAAGTGTGATTAGTGGCTCTGATTGACAGAACGGTTCTCCGCCAGACAGTGTTATTCCTTTAAGCAATGGATCTTTCTTAAACTTTGCCATAATTGAGGATACTTCTTCAAAATATCCTCCTGTAAAATCATGGGTTTGAGGGTTGTGACACCCTTTGCAATTATGGGGACAGCCCTGAGTAAAAACCGTCATTCTCATACCAATTCCATCCACAATAGAATTTCCAACTATACCCGAGAGCTTAATTTTATCATTCATTTTAATTTTCCTCTCATTAAAAAAGCCCTCGCAAACGAGAGCTTTTTTTATATTATACGCTATGTTTTACTCTGTCCTGCTCCTCAGCACGTTTTGCATTGTTAAAACGCTCTGTTGTTCCAACTAGGTAACCTGTAATTCTGCGTATTCTGTCAAAACTTACACCCTCGCCAACCTTTGCTGTTGTAGTTTGATTTTTATCTAACATCATAATTTCCCCCTTATATTTTATATTTATTCACAGCCACAAAAATATGGCATCGTTGGATATTTTTTTCGAAGTTCTTTGAGCTTTTCAACTTCTACAGCTTCACCGTCACGTCTACCGCAACGTGGGCAGACATCATTGATTACACCAGTGTATCCACAAACTGGATCACGATCTACTGGATGGTTTACAGAGCCATATCCAATACCTGCTTCTTTCATACAACGTACCACTTGCTCAAAGGCATCTATATTTCTTAGAAGGTCGCCGTCAAGTTCTACATAGCTAATATGGCCTCCGTTTGTAAGGTTGTGATATGGTGCCTCTATGTTGATTTTATCGTATGCAGCAATATTAAAGTAAACTGGCACATGGAATGAGTTTGTATAGTACTCCCTATCAGTAACTCCCTCAATTTTTCCATATTTAGCTGCATCCAATCGAACAAAACGTCCTGACAAGCCTTCTGCAGGTGTAGCAATAAGTGAGAAATTCAGTCCTGTTTCCTCAGTCTTAGCATCCATTTTGGATCTCATTCTCGCAACAATTTCCAAACCTAATTTCCTTGCTTTTTCGCTCTCACCATGATGCTCGCCAATAAGCGCTTTCAATGTTTCAGCAAGTCCAATAAAGCCAACGGTCAATGTGCCGTGCTTTAGCACTTCAATAAGCGTGTCATCATGTCCAAGCTTATCTGAACCGAGCCAAATTCCTTGCCCCATTAGGAACGGATAGTTTCTAACTCTCTTTTGACCTTGTATTCTTAAACGATGCAAAAGTTGATCGGATACAAGTTCCATTTTCTCTTCTAACATTTCATAGAATTTGTTAAGATCACCCTTTGCCTTAATGCCTAAACGTGGTAGGTTGATTGAAGTAAAACTCAAATTACCTCTGCCAGAAGTAATTTCATTTGATGGATCAAAGTGATTTGAAGCCACTCTTGTTCTGCAACCCATGTATGCAACCTCTGAATTATAGTCACCTTTTTTATACATCGGTAAATTAAACGGTGCGTCAAGGAATGAGAAGTTTGGGAAAAGTCTTGTTGCTGAAACTCTTAATGACAGCTTGAAAAGATCATAGTTTGGATCGGTTTTGTTGTAATTAATGCCCTCTTTTACCTTGAAAATCTGTATTGGAAAAATTGGAGTTTCTCCATTTCCCAACCCTTTTTCTGTTGCAAGAAGTAGATTTTTGATTACCATTCTTGCCTCAGGTGAAGTATCTGTTCCATAATTTATTGAGCTAAATGGAATTTGTGCTCCGGCTCTTGAATGCATTGTATTTAAGTTATGAATTAAAGCCTCCATCGCTTGGAAAGTTGCTTTGTCGGTTTCATTCATAGCTTGCTTTAACGTGAATTTTTGAATGCGGTTGGCAGTATCTTCATCGGTGATTGCAAGCAACTCCTTGTGCTCACATTCTGTATAGCCGTTGTCATTGGCTAAAATAGGAGCCTTTTCACACTCTACCAAGATTTTATCCATAATGCTTTTGGCAAGTTCTAGACTATTTTCTTTGTCAGCCAAAAGTTCTAATGCCTTAGAAAGATTTGCTCTATAAAGTTTTTTGTAGGTTTTTGCAACGCCAGGTGCCATACCGTAATCAAAGTTTGGTATACTCTGTCCACCGTGCTGATCATTTTGGTTAGATTGAATTGCAATGCATGAAAGCGCAGAATAACTACGGATATCGTTTGGCTCTCTTAAAAAGCCGTGACCTGTACAAAAACCATTTTTGAACAATTTTACTATATCAATTTGGCAACAGGTTGTTGTAAGAGTGTAAAAATCCAAATCATGGATATGGATATCACCATTATTATGAGCTTGTGCGTGCTCAGGATCAAGCACGTATAACTCGTAAAACTGCTTGCTACCCTCAGAACCATAGCGAAGCATTGTGCCCATTGCAGTATCGCCATCAATATTTGCATTTTCACGCTTAATATCAACTTCATCAGCTGACTTAAAAGTTAAATCTTCATAAGTTCTCATTAACTTTGTATTCATCTCACGAACGCGGGTACGTTCTGCACGATAAAGAATATATTTCTTTGCTGTTTTTGTATGCCCCTTTTCAACAAGCACTTTTTCTACTGAATCTTGTACTTGTTCAACTGTTGGCGACTTTGTTTGTAGCACTTCTTCAATGTATTCGCAAACCCTATATGACAGTTGGAGTGACTCATCATAGTCTTTTCCACCTGCTGCTTGAGCCGCCTTAAATATCGCTTTTGCTATTTTTTCATGGTTAAATGGGACAGACCGCCCATCACGTTTTGTTATAGTAGTAATCATATTTTGCCTCCTCATAGTTGTGAATGCGATAACACCAGTATCTTTTCATTTTATATAAAACCACAACATCTTGTGGTTTTTGTAACTAGGTTATAGTATATAGTGTATGCGCGTCATTGTCAAGAGTAAAATATAAAATTTACTCTTTTTACCATAATAGTATTATGTTAGACGATACTACTTCTTTTAGGTATATGACACAAAAGTAAATATCCACCGGCTTAGCCGGCGAATATTTACTTTTGTGAGCGTAGCCCTTATTTTACTGGTAGTCCTGTTGGATCTTATACAATCTGCAACTTGCAAAAGCTTCCAATATATTCGGAGGTTTAGTACTACATTAAAAAGGATAGAGTAAATTAAATTATTATCACTAATAATTTATTAGTACAAGTTTTTATCTGCTAAATTCTCAGTCCATATTTGGTTTAAAAGTTTAATGTCCTGTTTAAACTCTTCGTCGGTTTGATTTTCACCTTTTTTTAATTCTTCGAGCACCTCAAAAGAAAATGCGCTTACCCCAAACTCAGTAAAGTCTTTTTGCAACTTCATAGATGCACATGATCCAACTTTTTGAGAAAATTCAAAACTGTTTTTACTGCCCTGAAGATCGGTGGTGCTTATTAAAAGAATTTTATTCGTAACCGTATTGCGTATGATACAAATTCCACCAATTTGCTCACGTTCCTTGTACTTCGCAATCTGTTCTTTTTTTGATTTATTTTCCACTTTTTTAATACCCCATTTCTCGTAAAATTGATGCAAGTCTTGCAAGTCGTTCTCCCAAAAGCTCGTCATCAATAGCCAAAGCGCTATGAAGTAGTTGTATATCCTCGTCTATCATTTCATTATCTATACATACCGCTACATTCATAGCACCACCCTGTAGTGCTATACGGTCTATTTGTGGGTCACTTTCATTATATAGCTTTTTATATTTGTATGCCTCACGAAAATACAGCTTTGTTCTGCATACGAAAAGAGCAAGGTCAATTACCCTGTGCAGGGGCATTTCCTCTGATTGTCTCGACCATTTTTCTCCTGTATAACGCCATACTTTAGCTGATACATCAACCTTACCTCTATCATTCCATTGTGCAAGACCAATGGATAAACCTTTTGCATCGGATTTTTGTATTCTACCGTCTACTTTGTCATAATCCTCTGAAACAATGACAGGCTTATGTTTTAATGTAGTTGGTATTTTCATTTATACATCTCCCCTTTTAAATTTAGTTAATTATAAAATTACTAAATTACTAAATTTAATATAACTTATATAATTCTATTTGTCAAATATAAAAAGCTATCTTCATATGTTATTATTGTTAATGGAAGCAACTACCCTTTGCTCGACTTGTCCCTGTTTCTAATTTACACTTAACACAAAGAGATACTTTTAATATTTGATATAAAGAAATTCGGGGCATATATCTGTAGGCTGCGTCAGAAATCCGATATGACACAATCAAGTCATATTATGATTGGCTATTTCGTTTATTAATATATACGACAAGACCATCTCACACTGGTTTGGACATTATCTTTATTGTTTGGCATAGACACCAGCTTGAAGCTGAACAATAATCAAGGTCTAAGTGAAAACTTAGACCTTGATTTTTTATGCCCACAATTAAGTGTTATATTTTTAAGCGTATTTCTCGGTTTCATCAAATATTATTATTTAAACTTACATAGGAAAACATTTTTTCACAGGATCTAATACACAATTAGTATATGGTATCAAAAATTCTCTAATACCACTCGAGTATGGAGCTATATCATACTGCTGATAATAAACAACTATCCCCTCCGGTGTACAATAAAAGCTATTTTCATTGAAAGTTTCTACAATAAGCTTCTCATAATCTTCAAAGTATATACTAGGGTCTTTGTGTATTTGCTCCTTAACTTGCCTTAAGATATATGCTTTATAATCTAACGAACAAATAAACAGTTGACTAAGGTTAATCTTGCTACACTTTTGCAAATTGAATGTTTGAGAATACCTTACGGTGTTACCATGTGCACCACCGGTGTACTCGTACTGATCAAAATAAACACTAATTATGCAAGCAATATTATATGTTATTTTATATACAACTAAAGCTTCAAACACTCGTACTGGTAAGTTATTTTCAATATCATATTTATACTGTTCAACTGCCATTTTAAACAACTCATTCTTGCAATAATTTTGATATTCCAATGCTTTATTTTTATAAAATTTATTAATCACAACTAATGACATTTGATAAAATGATGATTTAAACTCTGCATACTCAATTTTATAAGTTAAAACAGTTTCACCATTATATTTCATATCATCTTTAAGAACGATTGTATTTACTGTAACAATACTTTTTTCCAACGTTATCACCTCATATTAAAATATGCTAATATACTACGATTAGTGATTATAAGTGTAATACCTTTTTCCATAACCAAATTTGATTCATGTGAATTTATCAACAGCGGATTATAAGGCGTGACAATGCAAGACTGCACATTTTTGATGTAAATTTTAATGAGGCTATACTTGATATAGAACAATGTTTAATCATTGCACAACAGATTACACATTGCAAATTCAAGCCAATAATCCTAGAAATTTGAGCGAATTTGTGCTATAATCATACATAGATTTAGAAGAAGGAGAAAGCAAAATGGTGTTAGTAATTGCAGAAAAGCCAAGTTTAGCTAGAAATATTGTTTCGGGTATCGGAGAAATGAAAAAAATTGGTAACTATTATGAAGGCAATGGATATATTGTTACTTGGGCGTTCGGTCATTTGTTCTCTCTTTGTGATATTGAAGATTATACAGGACCTACCTCAAACGGAAGATGGTCAATGGAAAACATTCCGTGCTTTCCGCAGAGCTTCAAATTTCAACTGCGCAAGGATGCAAATAAACAGGTGGATTCAGGCGTAAAAAAACAGTTTGATATAATAACTCAACTTTGTAATCGTGAAGATGTTGACACAATTGTGAATGCAGGAGACTCTGACCGTGAGGGAGAAATCATCATTCGGTTATGTGTGATGAATGCATTGAAAAGCAAAAAGAAATTATCGAGGCTTTGGCTACCAGACCAAACTCCGCAAACCATATTAAAAGCACTTACCCAAATGAAAGACGAAGCCGAATACGATAATCTCGCCAACGAGGGCTTTGCCAGAATGTATATCGACTGGCTATATGGTGTAAATCTTACACGCTATGCCACCTTAAAGTCGGGTGCGTTGCTGCGTGTCGGCCGAGTGATTGTGCCGATTGTAAAAGCCATCTATGATAGGGATATGGCAATCAAAAATTTTATCCCAGACATCTATTATGCCATTGTCAGTAAAGAGCAGACAAATGGCGAAAATATTGAGCTGACAAGTAAACAAAAATTCGAAAAAGTCGATAGTCCCAAGGCGGAAGATCTATGTGCAAAGTTCAATGCCGAAAAGGCAATTGTCACAGATAAAAAGACGAAAAAGGACACTTTAAATCCCGGTAAATTATATTCCCTTTCAAAACTGCAAAATGTTCTCGGTAAAAAATATAAGATGTCAATGGATAATAGCTTAAGGTTGGTGCAAGGATTATATGAAAAGGGCTATCTCACCTATCCACGTACCAATTCTGAATATCTTGCCACCGCAGAAAAGGACAAGATGAAACAAATTATAGCAACGCTTTTAAGTATCGGCTATCCCGTTGAGTTTAAGGACAAAAAAACAATATTTGATGACAGTAAAATTGAATCC
>JBAQWI010000379.1:0-4584 GCA_049298835.1 Oscillospiraceae bacterium | reverse complement strand
GCGTCCGTGGTGCACAGGGTGGATACACTCTTTCAAGACCATCAGATCAAATTACAGTAGGTGACGTTTTGCGTGTAGTAGAAGGCTCACTTTCTCTTGTGGATTGTGTTGAAGACAACAGCTATTGTGAAAAATCGTTAAGTTGTACAACTTCATTTGTATGGAAAAAAATCAAGCTTGCCGTTGAAGATGTTGTCGACAATATTACACTAAAGGATTTAGTCGATCTCTCAAACGAGCAAGCTGAATTTAGTTATATTATATAATTTCAATGGCACTGCGAAATTTAGCTATGCCAAAACCGCAGATGCCGATTATATCAACGCTTACGCATATGATATAATTAAACTTATTTGTACAGATCAGTGGAGAGATAGCGTTCGCCAGTATCAGGTAGTAAAACGACAATCCTTTTTCCTTCAAACTCACTGCGTTTTGCTACTTGTGTTGCGGCAAATAAAGCAGCACCAGAAGAAATTCCGCATAATATTCCATCGCTCTTGGCAAGTTCACTTGAGGCTTTAAATGCATCATCGTTCGCAACTTTTATAACCTCATCATAAACCTCTGTGTTGAGCGTCTTAGGTATAAATCCAGCGCCAATACCTTGGATTTTGTGTGATCCTGGTTTTTCTCCAGATAATACGGCTGAGCTTAATGGCTCTACTGCAATAATCCTAACATTAGGGTTATTTTTTTTGAGCACTTCGCCAACACCAGTGATTGTCCCTCCGGTTCCAACTCCAGCAATGAAAACATCAACATCGCCGTCTGTATCGCGGATTATTTCTAAACCTGTAGTTTCTCTGTGAATTTGTGGATTTGCAGGGTTTTCAAACTGTTGAGGAATAAATGAATTCTCAGTTGCTTGTGCAAGCTCCACAGCCTTTGCAATAGCGCCTTTCATGCCAAGCGCACCCTCGGTTAAAACAAGCTCAGCACCAAGTGCTTTGAGCAGGTTCATGCGTTCAACAGACATGGTTTCAGGCATTGTCAAAACCAATTTAAGTCTGTATGTGGCACACACGAAAGCAAGCCCGATGCCTGTATTTCCGCTTGTTGGCTCTATAATAGTTGTCTGCTCATTGATTTTTTTTGTTTCGAAAGCAGATTTAATCATAGCATAGCCAATTCTGTCTTTGGCAGACCCTAGCGGATTAAAAGACTCAAGTTTTGCAACAATTGTAGCCTTTAGATTGTTGTTCTGGTTGTAGTTAGTAAGCTCCACAAGGGGAGTATTACCAATCAGCTCAGTAAGTGATTTTTTAATATTGGACATTGTTATCAGCTCATTTCCTAGTAAAATAATATGTTTATAGGAGTATGATACACTATTGTATGTATTTTGTCAACAAATAATTACTTTACACTACCAAACATTTACTGTATAATTAATATTACGAATAGAAGAAGGAATGATATTTTTTGATAATATATGATGAATTAAGGCTTGAAGTTATCTCTTTAAAACCACAGTTAGAAGAACTATCAAGTGCACTTTCTATAAAAGAAAAAGCTGTCCTACTCAAAGAATTTGAAGAGCAAGCGGCTGATCCCGATTTTTGGAGCGATTTAGAAAATTCTCAAAAAGTTTCGCAAAAAACAAGTGCAGTGAAATCGGTAATTACAAATTATAACAAGCTTTATTCTAAGTTTGAAGATTTGATTGCGTTGATTGAAATTGCAATTGAAACTGATGATGTAGCGATGGAAACTGAGATTAAGGCTGAATATGTTGGCTTTAAATCTGAATTTGAAACAATGAAATTACAAACCCTATTAACAGGGGAGTATGACGATAAAAACGCTATCCTGTCCTTTCATGCAGGCGCTGGTGGTACCGAGGCACAAGACTGGGTTTTGATGCTTTATAGAATGTATCAACGTTGGGCAGAACGTAAGGGATTTAAGGTGAGTACTCTTGATTATCTTGCAGGCGATGAGGCTGGAATAAAAAGCCTTAGCATATTAATTGAGGGACAAAATGCCTATGGCTTTTTGAAAAGTGAGTCTGGAGTGCATCGTTTGGTTCGTATTTCTCCATTCGACTCATCAGGTAGACGCCATACTTCTTTTGCATCCCTAGAAGTTATGCCAGAGATAGACGATAGCATAGAGATAGATATTCGTACAGATGATTTAAGGGTTGACACCTATCGAGCAGGTGGTGCTGGTGGACAAAACGTAAACAAAACTTCTTCTGCTGTTAGAATTACCCATCTGCCCTCTGGAGTTGTGTGTGCTTGTCAAACGGAGCGCAGTCAGCTTCAAAATAAGGCAAATGCAATGAAAATGCTGAAGTCAAAGCTTGTTGAAATTAAAGAACGTGAGCATTTAGAAAAGATTGACGACATCAAGGGCGACCAAAAGGGCATTGCTTGGGGCAGTCAAATTCGCTCTTATGTTTTTATGCCATATACCCTTGCAAAAGATCATCGCACTAATTTTGAAATTGGAAACATTGGAGCTGTTATGGATGGTGAAATCGACGGCTTTATCAACGCATATCTAAAAGCAAAAAGTAGAGGAGAATTGTAACTCTAAGCAATGCTTGAGCATAGTATAAGTTAGTTAAAAGAATAGGCAAAAGCTTATTCTTTTGCGTTAATTCTATGCTTGAGAGGGGTTTTTACATCATGTTGCTGTTTGAGTACTTATCATTTTTCTTATTAATATTTACAAGTCTTGTGGGAATATTCGCAATTGTCAAAACAATAAACGAATGGATTTTTGACGATAACACACAGCTTTTGCCAATATCAATCCTACAAATAAAAGAACATGACGACAGAATTGAAATGTTGTTGCGTTCATTCCTAAGAAAGACCGATGGACCAGTCATTATTGTTGATTTAGGCATTGATGAAGAAATGCTAACTATCATCCAAACAATCAAGGGTAATGGTGAAAATGTATCTATTGTAAAGGATTTTGAATTACAGGATGCACTCAATGAAATGCTTTAAGTTTAATAGATACGCTGGGACAGTCTGAGAAACATAAAATATAAGAATTTTCAATTTATACAGAGAGGTGGTCTCGGGCGTTGGTGCTACTTTTTCATTTCGATTTTAGGGCGAAATGGCAAGCAACACTATGCTGCAATTATGAAGGAACAGGAGTATATAGAGCTTGAAGGCAGTGTCGAAAACATTATTTTTTCAAATCAAGATACAGGCTTTACTGTACTTGATTTAAATATAGGTGAGGAGCTTATCAGTGTGGTAGGCTCAATGCTTTCTGTAGAGGTGGGCGAAGAGTTAAAACTGACAGGTTATTACCAAACCCACTCAACCTATGGAATGCAGTTTAAGGCACAGATGTGCGAAAGAAGTTTGCCTGCTACTTCAAATGCAATCTGCAAATACCTTTCTTCTGGCGTTGTAAAGGGAATAGGTCCTGTAACTGCAAGGAGAATTGTCGATAAATTTGGTAGAGATACTTTTGACATTATCGAAGAAACACCACATCGCTTAACTGAAATAACAGGCATTACAAAGGCAAAAGCGGACAAGCTTGCTGTGGATTTTAAACAGGTTTTTGGGGTGCGTGCTCTGATGCTGTTTTTGTCAAAACACTATATAAATCCAATGCAAAGCGTTATGATATGGAAAAAATGGGGTGCAATTGCTCTTGATTTGATTAAGGAAAACCCCTATATATTGTGTACGAGTGACCTTAATGTTGATTTTGGTACTGCTGATACTATTGCAAAGTCATTTTCGCTTTCCATGGATAGCGGAGAGCGTGTGTATGCGGCTTTAACCTATGTGCTTACCTACAATTTAAACAACGGACATACTGCACTTCCAAGATCCTCTTTGATAAATGCAGCACAAAAGTTGCTTGAGTTGGATACTGATATCATTAGTGACCAACTCGACGACCAATTACAAAAGGCAACGCTTTTTTCTTATACAACAACTACCGAGCTAATTTATCTCTCGGTGTTTTACCTTGCCCAAAGATATATCTCGTCAAGGCTTCAACTTATGCTAAAAGTCTACTCAGACAAGATGAAAAATGTAAATGATGTAATTGAATATATCGAAAATGAAAAGGGTATTAAGTACGAAAATTTACAACGAAAAGCCATTGCACAAGCAGTTGAACATGATGCCTTTATTCTAACGGGTGGCCCTGGCACTGGTAAAACCACAACCCTAAACGGAATTATAGATGCACTTGAACAACAGGGGAAAAAGGTGGCAATTGCAGCACCAACTGGACGTGCGGCAAAGCGTATCTCTGAAGTAACTGGACGTGAAGCGAAAACAATTCACCGCTTGCTTGAAGTTTCTGTTGGATTTGCAAAAACAAGCAAGCTTGAGTTTGTTCACAATGAGCAAAATCCACTTGATGCCGATGCAATTATCATTGATGAAATGTCAATGGTTGATACCATGCTTTTTGATTCGCTTTTGCGTGGTATGAAACACAACGCAAAACTCATCATGGTGGGGGATTTTCATCAGCTTCCCTCAGTTGGAGCAGGTAATATTTTGCGTGACCTAATCGAAAGTGACACCATCCCAATGGTTGAGCTTACCCACATTTTCAGACAGGCAGCACAAAGCCTTATTG
>JBAQWI010000378.1:0-1732 GCA_049298835.1 Oscillospiraceae bacterium | reverse complement strand
TTTCAAGATTTTCTGCTGATATTTCAATTAAGTTAGGTATGCAATTTTCTAACCTAGATGCATTTACAACAATTTCTCTTAATTGATTAAAATGACTAAAACCACTGCCAGTGGGTTCAAGAGCCGTTAAATTGTAACCCTCTCTTGCAAGTTGGGTACTTAAAATAAGTGTCCCAGCCCCGACCTCTAAAATTTCAGCGCCATGCTTTAGCTTATTAAGTTCACCTGAGATGTATTTCCGGCCAAATTTAGCTTCAGAAGCATATAGGTCAAACAACTCAATTAAATCAGGGGCATTTGAAAGAACGTTAAGCCTTAACTGTTCAACCCAATAATCAATCGATAAATCACTTTTGCAAGTATTGCGTGAGGTCATTTCAAACTTCCTAGAGCAACACCAATGAATATAAAGAATATTGCCAAAATTTTTGTTTGTGAAATATTTTCACCTAGCAACAACCAACTTCCAATTATTACCAACAAGAAAGTTAAACCAATATAGACAGGAAAGCCAATCGACAATGGCAACTTTGTAACAACTAGCAGCCATGCAAATGAACCCAATAGCGCAGCTAGATAAGCTGAGAAAATTAATGGGTCTGAGAAATATCCAACCATTTTCCCCAAGAACGATTGGTTGTTTGTATTAATCCCCATAGCATTCGTTCGCCACTTAACAATCAACTGGCTGTATGCAACTAAAAGCGATGCTGGGAGTGTGTAAAAAATAATTTTCATGCTACAGTTATCTCCATTTTCTAAGCTAGCTCAATACATCGTGACCTAAATATAAATTAATTCTAAATTGAAACAGACTATTTTAATATCAGGTATCAAAGGTTTTTTAGGAAGTAATCTAGCTAAGACTTTCAGCAAAAACTGTGCCATATATGGCATTGGAAAACAAAATGAAATTTACAATGGAATAAAAGTTTATGCTTCATCTGAATTAAACAACATACCATTAAAGCCAGACTTTATTATTCTTTGTCATGCTGCTGTTGAATCTGGACGCTCTCGACTCCCATCTAAATTATTATTTGATGTAAACGTAGACTTAACAAAAAAAATAATAGAAAAATTTTGCAAAGCAAAAATCATATACATTTCATCAACGTCTATTTATGATTCAAATACACATATCATTTATGAAGATAGTCCAGTAAATCCAAAATCCGAATATGCAATTTCAAAACTATGGGCAGAAAAAATTGTACTGGAAACAGAACGATCTATGATTTTTAGGTTATCCTCACTCTATGGTATAGAAATGAGAGAAAATACAATTATTCCCAATTATGTCAATCAAGCTTTAACGAATAAGGTGATTGAGGTTTGGGGGAAAGGTGAGCGAATACAAAATTATATTTTGGTTAATAACGCGTGCAATTACATAAAATACGCGATGCAAGAATTTGGTTCTATAAAAAATAAAGTACTGTTAGCGGTTGGCAAAGAGGAGTTTTCTAACCATCAGCTAGCATTGATAATTGCAAAAGATACGAACGCTTCAATAAAATATGTAGGTGATGATTTCAGCAAGTCATCACGTTACGATAATCACGTAACTTGTAATTTATTGCATTGGGAACCGCAAGAGAAACTTGAGTCTGAAATTAGAAAATACATAAAATGGAAAAAAGAACAGTATTAGTCACAGGCATTGGGGGGAACGTAGGGCAAGGGATACTAAGGAATATCATTTCTTTAAATTTACCTATTCGACTTATTG
>JBAQWI010000377.1:0-1575 GCA_049298835.1 Oscillospiraceae bacterium | reverse complement strand
GTGAAAAAGCTGTCTATTTGGTTTTTATAAAGAGTGCTTTTATCAAAGAACTTTGCTTGGATAGCGTGATATTCATCCGATCCGCGAGTTTTGGCAACCAAGTCTATACCGGTATCAATGCCAGGGTCCTTATTTTCTTTTTCCTGCCAATACTTTTGCCATGCGCCCCAAAGCCATACTTTTTCATAGCGATCTTTATAATCGGGCTCATTTTCAAAATAAACCTTGCATAATTTCTCAAATGCCGTGCCTTTATCGCGCGCACTTGGTTCATTCCGGCGTATTGTTTCAATAATTTCAGAAAATAAATTCATAAAAGGATAGGTACTAAATATGTTAATAATAAGTAACAGAGTTATTGCAAATTCGTCAAACCTCTTGCAGCCCTATTTGTAATGATTTAATTTTGAATTAACCTCAATTCCTTGTAATATGTTCTTAATAATTTCATCAAGCCGACTGCCTTCAATGTATGATGCTTCCGCTATGTAATTTGCTCTACCTTGTTCGATAAGTTTCTTACATATATCTCTTTTAGATTGCTTCTTTTCGTGTTTCTTATTAAATCTTGTTTTATGATATTTTGGATCATAAACTGCGATTGAATTCCCGCCACTTGATTTTACGACTCTCATGCAAGGAATATCTGTTTCCCCGTCACCAATGTAAATCATATTGGCAAACGGAATTCGTCTTTTTTGTTCCGGAGTAAAATCATTTAGACTGCTACTATCCCAAATATCCAGAACACCCTTGCTGATCCTAAATATAAATTGCGTTTTTGTTGTATAATTCACGGCCATCGCAGGCCATTTTGCAATATTATCCACATCATAATAAAAACTTGATGCGAAAATTCTTTTGAACTTATTTGCGATTTGGCTACCTTCAATCATTTCTCTCAACCCAGATGAAATAATATAATGCTCAAGTTCTATATTTCTTTTATATGCATAAGAATTTATTCGTTCAAACCAAGCGTCAACTCCATCAAATAATATGATTTTTTTGCCATATTCTTTGAAAGTTGATTCTTTTATACTCTTCTCATTTTTATTTGATTTAATTAACATTAGACGCATATACGACAGAATTTCATCCATGCCGTTGTCTTTTGCTGACTTTTTTACCTCTGCCCAGAAATTTTCAGGTCTTTCGCCAATCTCTGGAATAAATGAGTGTTCTTGCATATTTCCACTAGCAAGTGTGCCATCGAAATCATATACGATTGCTACTATTGTTTTTTTTCCCATAAATCTCCTATTTTATTTGCTCTGGTTTATTAGACTTTTCTTTTAAATATTGCAAAACATCAGTTTTGGCGAAGTCATTACCTTTGAATAACAACGGCTCATTGCGTGCTTTTGCCAAGGCGTAAGAAAAACAGTCGCCGAAATTTAGACCAGCAGAGTGACGACCTTTACCGAAATCTATGTAAGCTTGACGAGCTATATGCGCTTGCTCAGTGGTAACATCAAGAATTTCAATTTTGGCGCGGTGGAGTAGGGCATCAAGCTGTAAGATAGCTTTGTTGTCTGAGTAGTTGCTCAACACTGCTGAGATTTCAACAAAACT
>JBAQWI010000376.1:0-17527 GCA_049298835.1 Oscillospiraceae bacterium | reverse complement strand
CTGCAGCATCTATGATTAGTGAGGAATTCCTTTCACTTGCTTCCTTATCAAATGGAGATGCAACTCTTTCTATGACTAATATCATCTCTCCAAAGAAAGATACTGTAAAAATTCTTCCAGTTGAACTAAATCAGGATCAAATTACTATTACACAAAGTCAAGTATTAATTAATATGATTTTATTTATAGTAGTAATTCCAGTACTAGTACTAGTAGCTGGTTTGGTAATATGGGCTCGCAGGAGGCATTTATGAGTAAAAAAGTTCAAGCAATTATTGCAGGCTCGATTGTTATCGTTTTGCTGGTGGCAGCAATCGCGGCACTCGTTTTGACACAAAAGTCTGAATCAACCGATAAGGAATTACCCTCATCACAAAATGGGTTGATTTCACTTATCGAGGGTGTTGCAGGTGAGCTTGAATATGTTACTGTGAAAAATAAGAACGATGAATACAAAATTGAGCTTTTGGGTGAGAATAAATGGGGCATAAAAGCTCTTGATGGATTTGTACAAACCGATACTATGTACAATGAAACAGTCGAAAGTTTGAATTTAGTATACGCAAGTAGTATTATCGAGGAAAATTGTACAGACCTTGCAAAATTTGGACTTGATAGTCCTAGCCTTGTTACTGAGATTAAGTATAAGGGCAAAGATGGCTATAAATTTACATTAGGCGATATTTCGCCAGATGGTTATTCAAGATATGCTATTAAAACTGGTCAAAAAACTGTGTATGCTCTTTCAACAAGTAGCTTTAGTGCGCTATTACAAACAAAATTTGATTATATTGTTAAAGCAGTAATTCCTGCCCTCGAAGTAGGAGAAGATGGAAAACCGCTTGCGCCTGCTCTTGACGCTGTTAAGATTTCAAGACCTGATATGGCAAAGCCACTCATTCTCGAAAAATACAAGGCAGGAGAGCTTACTGAAAATGCTATCTCATCTACAGGATTAAAAATGACAAGCCCTGTGAATGCTATGGTAAATGAGACTAACGTTCAAGATAAAATATTCTCACTCTTTGGCTTAGCGGCTAGTGGAGTTGAGGCGATAAATCCTACTGCTCAGGACTTAACAAAATATGGTTTTGATAAACCAACTTCAACTCTTGAGATGACTTACAATCAGACATCCTCAATAAAGATTACAACAGGTAGCGGTGTTGAGTGCAAACATGAAGTTGGAGAAGATTTAACAGGACATAAGCATCAAATCACTCACTACTATGCAATGCGGGAAGGTACGAATATTATTTATACCTTAACCAAAGATAGCGTTACATGGATGAATATGCAGCCTAAAAATCTAATGTCTTCAATTGCTGTGTTAGCGCCAGTTCTTGATATAGATTCAGTTAATTTTAAAATTGGTAATGAAGAGTATAAAATTAACTATATCAAAGCTGCTGACAAAACTGATACCAAAGAGATTACGGCTACGGTAAATGGCAAAAAAGTTGATGCGGATTCTGCAAAGAAATTACTTCAGCTGTTTTATTCCACTTCAATTCAAGATGTAAATACAATGATACCGACTAAGCCCGCTAATGCTTCAGTAACATATAACTACACAAATGGAAAAACTGATATAGTTGAGTTTTTTGTGCTAGAAGATAGGAATATAATAATATCTGTGAACGGCAACAACGCATTTTCTGGACGTTCTGGGTATGTTGAAAAAATGATTAAAGAGGTAAAGAACTTAGTAGAAGGTAAGCCGATAGATACCGGCTGGTAGTTTATACAAAAATATCCGACATTTTTTGTCGGATATTTTTAGTTATTTTAACAACTTAGAAACATTTAAACATTGCGACAAAAAAGATAGTATGATATACTTGTTACATACTATAGAATAAGGGGATTAGATAATGGGAGACACTTTTTTAGAGCAAATAGTTAAAAAAAGAGATTCTTTGAAAGAAACAATTATAAAATTTTTAATAATGTTGGCGGGTGCGCTTATCTTCATAATTTCATTGGCGTTTTTGGGTAATCAGTTTGTTGGTCCATTTTCACTATTAATTGGTGCAGGTGGAATTTACTTTGCATGGTATTTCGCTTCAGGACTAAATCTTGAGTTTGAATACATCTATACAAACGGCGAGATTGATTTCGACAAAATTAGTGCAAAAAGAAAACGCAAAAGAATTATCACTGTTAGAATATCTTCATTTGATGATTTTGCAAAATTCGATATTCAAAAATATAAAAACCAAAAATATGATGTTACAATTAATGCTTCTGCTTCGTTAGATGATCCCCAAACACATTATGCAACATTCAGAAACAGAGACGGAAAAAACTGCATCATAATGTTTACGCCAAACGAGAAACTACTTGAAACTATTAATTCACAATTTAGAAAAAAAGCTTATGGTAGATAAAGTTTATACTGGAATTGATTTAGTTGAAATTGACCGCATAAGAAATAGCATCCAAAGGGATGCTAATTTTCTTATGCGGTATTTTGGCAATGAAGAAATAAAACTATTTAGCACTAAGAATGCAACCGAGCGGATTGCTGCAAATTTCGCGGCAAAAGAAGCTTTTTCAAAGGCGCTAGGAACAGGAATCGTTGGCTTTTCACTAAAAGAAGTTGAAACATTGCGAGATGAAAATGGGGCTCCGTTTTTGCATTTGTCTGGAAAGGCAAAGGAGATTGCAGAGAAAAGACAGCTACAATTCTCTGTAAGCTTGTCCCATACAAAAGACTATGCAACCGCAATTGTAATCGGATACACAAATTCTCAAAGAGGGTGAAGTTATGCTTAAATTAACCAAAAACCAAATGCAACTTGTTGAAAAGTTAGCAGACCAAAATGGTCTGTCTTATAAATTCATGATGCAAAATGCAGGCTCAATGGCATATAAGTATCTTCAAAGCAAGATTGGAATGGAAAAAAAGAAGTGCGTAATTTTAGCAGGTAATGGAAACAATGCTGGTGATGGTTTTGTTATGGCAAGGCTCTTTAGCCAAGATGGTATCGCGGTGACTTTAATTATGTGTATGGGCGTGCCACTAACGCCGCTTAGCATTGAGCAGTTTGAACTTTTGAGGGATTTAAATATCACCATAATTGATATAAAAGATGATATCGAAAAGGCAAAATCCGCAATTTTATCAGCTGAAATTATCATTGATGCGATTTTTGGAATAGGATTTCATGGTGAATTAAATCCCGAGGTAGCAACGATTGTAACAATGGCTAATGATACCAAGATAACACGTATTTCGCTTGATATTCCAAGTGGAACAAATGCTGATAGCGGTGAGGTTGCAAGCGTTTGTTTTCATGCTGACTTGACACTCTCCTTTGCGGCTTATAAATATGCACACTCAAAACCACCAGCAAAGCAAAACTGTGGTGTTGTGGAGGTTTTGGATATTGGTATTCCAAGTAACATTATCTATGCTGTTGTCAATCATGTTACAAAGCTAACCGCCCAAATGATAGCAGACAGTTTGCCTGTGAGAAAAATCGACTCAAACAAGGGCGACTTTGGAAAGTTGCTGAACATTTCAGGTTGTGCCTCGATGGGAGGTGCGGCTATGATGTCCACCCTTGCTGCAATGCGTATTGGAGTAGGGATTGTTCGGCTTGCAACGCCTAGAACGGTTGCCACAACGGTTGCTTCACATTTAATGGAAGCTATGACTTGCCCTTTGGAAGAAGAAGCTGATGGCTCAATTTCAATGAACTCTGCCAATGAAATCAAAAGACTGCTAGAAATCTCAACTACCTGCTTGATTGGTTGCGGAATTTCTGTGACTAGCAATACAAAACAATTAGTTGAATTTGTGATAAAAAATACAAAAGGTAGTTTAGTTTTGGATGCTGATGCACTAAACTGCATTGTAGAAAACGTTGATTTACTCAAATCTGCAACAAACATACCAATAATTACTCCACATATTGGTGAGATGGCAAGGCTTGTAGGAATGAGTATCCAAGATGTTATAGATAATTCGGTGGACATAGCACGAGTATTTTCCAAAGAGTATAACGTTGTTGTGGTGCTCAAAAGCCACAAAACGCTAATTGCAACTCCAACAGGCGAGATGTTTGAAAATATCACTGGAAACGCAGGGCTCTCCAAAGGTGGGAGTGGCGATGTGCTGGCGGGAATGATTTCTGGACTTTTGGCGCAAGGGTTTTGCCCAAGGGACGCAGCAATTTGTGGAGTATATTTGCACGGTGATGCAGCTGATAGTCTAGCAAATAAAATGTCACTTTATTCAATGCTTGCACGGGATGTCATAAATGAAATTCCATATACACTCAAACGACTTGATAGATAATATTTTAAACCCCTCCAGCATATTAATTATGTAGGAGGGGTTTATATATGAAAAATCATGTTTTTATACTATCTATAGTGGGCATAGTGTCAGTCTTTGGTATATTGTTTTGTTTTGGCTGCCAACCAAAGAAAAACATGGTGTCAAATAAAGAGGTTGCTACAAGTTTGAAAAAATCATTTGACGCAAAAGCAACAATTAAAATGAAGGATTTGGTTTTAACTGCTGACATTAATAAGACAGCTGTTGGCTGTGCGACAATCAAAATTAGTGAACCTAAATCCCTTAAAGATATGAAGTTTGAGTATGATGGCAAGGACGTTAAAATTGGATATAAGGGTCTATCGGTAAAACTTGATGAAAATTCAAAGCTGGTTTCGTCCCTTGTGGCTATTATCGTAAACTCAATAGATAAGGCGGCAAGTGAGAGTGGTGTCAGTGTAAAAGTTGAAGGCAAAGTATTGGTGGTATCGGGTGAGAGTGAGAGTGGAAAATTTGCAATTACAATTGATAGAGAAAGCGGCTCAATTGCGAGTATTAATCTACCAGAACTTGATTTTGAATGTCACTTTGACGATTTCTTAGTAAAGCAATAATAAGTCAATAAAAACTCCACTGCATAATGCAGTGGAGTTTTGTGTGTAATGCGTACTTTTTTATGCCAAGCTAAGTTTAATTGCAACCCAGCCATTCTCGGTGATGCTGTTCTCAACTTTAAGCCCTGCATTGATTAGTGCATCTGTAACTTCGTTCGAGCGTTCTTCAATAATTCCAGATACAAGTAAAACGCTATCGTCATACATAAACTGAGTTACGTCTTTGCTTAGACGAATGATAACGTCAGCAACAATATTTGCACAAACCACGTGAAATTTACCACTGATTTTTTCAGTTAAGTCACCGCAAACAAGTTTGATTTTATCACCAATATGATTGAGGTCTGCATTTTCCTGTGCAACTTTAACCGATAGCTCGTCGATATCAACACCTACAGCAGTTTTTGAGCCAAGTAGTAATGCAGTAATTGCAAGAATTCCACTACCTGTTCCGATATCAAGCATATCAGTTCCAGTAGTGATGCAATCTTCTAATAATTGCATACACAGCCTTGTGGTTTCGTGAGTACCAGTTCCAAATGCCATACCAGGATCAAGTGTCACACGAACCTCGCCATCAGCAAGGGTGTATTCCTCCCAGCAAGGTACAACGACAAGCTTTTTGCCTATTTTAGTTGGATGATAGTATTTTTTCCATGCTGTTGACCAATCCTCTTCGTTGATGTTTGTAGTTTCCATCACAAGTCGGCCAAGATCAATTCCCTCATTTAATATGCGTTGCCCTTCAATAGAAGCTTTGATTTCGTTAAACTGCTCAATGCCCTGTAGGTTATCTGGCAAATAGAATTTAACATTGCTTTCCTTGTTGCTAAGTTCCTCTACAAGGCTTTCCTCAATATAATCCCAATGAATTTCTGTACTTTCTAAGAAGTCATTAAAATCTGCTGAATCCTCAATTGTCATACCTTTGATTCCGTGGGCAATTAAAAATCCACTAACGATATCAACGCCCTGCGTTGTTGTGTATATTGATATTTCTTTCCATTCCATACTTGTTCTCCTTTATAAAAACTGTGAATAGCAATGAGGGTTTCTCCTCTATGTTTCAACAATTTTAGTTTCTTATAATTATATATTGTTTACTATTATACCGTGATTAAATAATCTTTGCAAGAAAACTTAGATAAATCCTGTTAATGCTTGACTTTATATCGCCTATTAATTAAAATAGAAGGGATAGATAAATTGACGGAGGTATAATAACGTGAATAATTCAGATAAAACCATGGAAAAAATCGTTTCTCTTTGTAAGAATAGGGGATTTGTGTTTCCGGGAAGTGAAATTTATGGCGGACTTTCAAATACATGGGATTACGGCCCTTTAGGTGTTGAACTTAAAAATAACGTGAAACGTGCATGGTGGAAAAAGTTTGTCCAAGAAAACCCACATAACGTTGGGCTTGATGCAGCAATTTTAATGAACCCTCAGACTTGGGTGGCTTCTGGTCACGTTGGTGGATTTTCCGATCCATTGATGGATTGCAAAGAATGTCAAACTCGTCACAGGGCTGATAATTTGATAGAAGAACAGGCTGGTATTGAACCAACAGCTTGGACAGAGAAACAGATGTCAGAATTTATTGTAGAAAAAGGCATTAAGTGTCCAAATTGCGGGAAAACAAACTTTACTGAAATTAGAAAATTCAACCTTATGTTTAAAACTTTCCAAGGTGTAACAGAGGACGCTAAAAACGAAATTTTCCTACGTCCAGAAACTGCACAGGGTATCTTTGTAAACTTTGGTAACGTGCAACGCACCACTAGAAAAAAACTTCCATTTGGTATCGCACAGATTGGTAAGTCATTTAGAAATGAGATTACCCCAGGTAACTTTACATTTAGAACAAGAGAGTTTGAGCAAATGGAGCTTGAATTTTTCTGCAAACCAGATACAGATCTTGAGTGGTTTGAATTCTGGAAAAAATATTGTAAGGATTGGCTGTTGTCACTAAATATTCCTGATGAAAATATTCGCTACAGAGATCACGAAAAAGAGGCACTTTCTCACTATTCAAAGGCAACAACGGACATTGAGATTATGTTCCCGTTTGGTTGGGGCGAGCTTTGGGGCATTGCGGATAGAACCGATTATGACCTAACTCAACACCAAACTCACTCTACAAAGAGCCTTGAGTATTTTGACCAAGAAACCAATGAAAAATATATTCCATATGTAATTGAGCCATCTCTAGGTGCTGACCGTGTTGTACTTGCTTTTTTATGCAGTGCATATGATGAGGAAGTTGTTGATGCTGAGAAGAATGATGTTCGTGTTGTTTTGAGATTGCATCCAACACTTGCTCCAATTAAAGCAGCAATCCTACCACTGTCGAAAAAACTTTCAGACAATGCATTGGAAATCTACACTACACTTTCTAAAAAGTTTATGGTTGATTTTGACGATGCAGGTTCAATTGGAAAACGTTATCGTCGTCAAGACGAAGTCGGTACTCCATTTTGTATCACGTATGACTTTGAGTCAGTTGAGGACGGTTGTGTAACTGTTCGTGATAGAGATACTATGCAACAACAACGAGTTAAGATTGAAGAACTAACTGCGTTTATTGACAGCAAAATAGAATTTTAGTCTAAGATAACACTAAAAATAACTTACTATGGATACGGCTCACTTTTGTGAGCCGTGTTTTTGTATCTAAACCGTAACTTGCATATATGAAAAATATTGTTATAATAAGAGTTAATTAACAAATATTGGATATGTGAGGTAAGAAAATGCAACGAAAACTATTTTGTGAGATAAGTCCGTTTACATATAAAATTTCAACTGGAAAGCAAATTTTGATACGCAAACTTAAAAATTTACAGAATAAGAATGTCTTTGCATCACAAATATCAACAGATAGATTACCTGTCACTGTATATAAGCATAATTCACTAATAAGAAGAAAGCTTGGAATTGTCAACCTTTTGCTACAGGAAAACAAGGCGATTAATCTTAGTATTGCAGCGCCAAAAATAAACGGAATCATCATAAAGCCAAATGAGATTTTCTCGTTTTGGCAACTAGTTTTACGGTGTGGGGTAAAAGATGGCTACAAAGAGGGCTTAATCATCGCTGGTGGTGTTCCATCCTCTGGAGTTGGGGGAGGATTGTGTCAGCTAACAAACCTCATACACTGGCTTGTTTTGCATAGTCCACTCACTATAATCGAGCATCATCATCATGACGGGGTTGACTTGTTCCCTGATTATAACAGGCAAGTGCCATTCGGTGTGGGCACATCTATCTGTTACAATTATCTTGATTATAGGCTAAAAAACAATACTGATCTTACATATCAGCTTGTCACATATGTAAAGGGACAGTATCTGTGTGGACAACTCCTTTGCGACAAAGAACAGGAAAGTTCTTATCACATTACCGTTCAAAATGAGTATTTTTATCCACAGGATGAATTTTTTTATCGCCACAATGAGGTTTATAGAAAACAGATTGACAAGGTAACAGGTAATTGTGTGAATGATGAACTTATTATGAAAAACAACGCAAAAGTAATGTATGATAACGCTTTGATAGACGGTGAGAAAATACGATTGTAATAAAAAACACCCGTGGAAAATTCCACGGGTGTTTTTGTTATTGAGAGTTATTCTTTGTAATAGCCTCAACTACGCAATAGTAAATTGGGATTGTTAAAAATATAATCCAAGCGGGATGCCAAGCATCTATGAAAAAGCCTAATAGTAAAAAGATAATTGTACAAATGATAGGATAGGGAATCGCAAGCAATATGTTACTGCGATTTGAATTGTACCTGATAGGTTCTTGATATGGAATCGGAATATGTGCAGAAGGTACCTGTGTAGTTGAAGCGGGTTGGTTGACATTTAAAAGTTCATCTAATGAAACACCAAATAACTTTGAAAGGCTGATGAGGTTGTCTGTGTCGGGCGAGGACTCTGCTCGTTCCCACATCGAAACAACATCTGCGCTTATGTCTAGTTTTTGTGCAAGTTCTTCTTGTGATAAATTATTTTGTTTTCTAAGTTGAACCAATCGATTTGCGACTTCGATATTCATAATGTTCATTCCTTTCAATTCAATAGTTTGATTTTGTGACATTATTAGTGGTTGCACTACAAAATTAAGCTTTTAATTATGCAACCAGTAAGTGGTATTCAATTGAATTTTATCATTAGCTATGAGATATGTCAAACCCTAAATTGGTTGACAATACAAACTGATTTACTTATACTAATTCAGTAAAGTATTATTAAGGAAGTGTTTTTATTTCTAAGGTGAATTACAGTATGACAAGGCTTAGCTGTTATGTAGGAATATTTGTACAGGCAATAGTTTGTAACATAACGGCAATTTTATTTATTCCTATGATGGATTTATATGGGTTTTCCTATGTGCAATTAGGAACTTTAGTGGCAGTAAACTTTACTGCACAGGTGGCAGTAGATATTATATTTAGTGGTATGATTGACAAGTTTGGTTATAGAAAAATTGCACTTCCCGCTATTTTTTGTGGGTTTATAGGTCTAGTTCTATTTGCGGCATCTCCACTTATATTTGATGACGTTTTTTTAGGAATTGTCATTTCGACAGTTATATTTGCGGCTTCAAGTGGATTGCTTGAAATTATGGTTTCACCAATTGCAAATTCGTTGCCTAGTGCGAACAAAGGGGCGTCGATGAGCCTAATGCACTCGTTTTATGCGTGGGGACAGGTTGCTACAATTATAATTACAACATTGTTTATCTTTATATTTGGCGGAAAGTATTGGCAGATTATTGTGCTATTCTGGTCAATTGTTCCTCTTATAAACTTTTTCATGTTTGCAAAATCACCTTTTCCAAAAACTGTTACACAGGGGACAGGGGCAACGGTAAAAAAGATATTCTTTCAACCTTTTTACATTATTGCACTTTTGGCAATATTCTTTGGTGCGGGAACAGAACTAGTTTTGGGACAGTGGTCATCTAGCTTTATGGAAAAAGCTTTGGAGTTACCTAAACTTGTAGGCGATATGTTGGGAATGTGCGGGTTTGCACTTATGATGGCATTTGGACGTACGTTCTATGGGATAAAGGGTGCGCAGCTTAAAATGAGCAGAGTGCTAATTTTAGGTAGTGCAATATCGCTTGTATGCTACGTTACAGTTGCACTTTCGCCTGTAACTTGGATCAATGTTTTAGCTTGTGCAGTCACAGGACTTGCGTCAAGTTTGTTGTGGCCGGGGACATTGGTAATTAGCGCAAGCCGTTTCCCGCTAGCTGGTGCATGGATGTTTGCCATTTTAGCAGCGGCGGGTGATATCGGTGGGGCTTTCGCTCCGTGGTTAACAGGAGTGATAGTTGACTACACAGGAGAAAGTCCTGTAACTATTGCATTGTCCAATGTACTATCTGTTTCGGGAGAACAAGCTGGAATGAGATTGGGAATTTTAGTTGCGGCATTGTTTCCTCTGCTTGCAATGATATGTCATATTACTTTAAATAAAATGTTTAAAAAAGCAAAGGAAAAAGAAATATGTGAGGAATAAGTTTAGTATTTGACTTGCTTATAATATAGTATGTGTATTAATTATTTATATTAGAAGGAGCTAATTGAATTGAAGCATTGCTTACAAAGTGATAATTTAAAGGACTATTTAAAAAGTAGTAAAACAATTGATTTTTTGTCCGTAAACATTCAAGAACAAGCCCAAATACTGTTTAATGCTATTTCTGATGAACTAAATATAATTAAAATAGCCTTTAATTTTACAAGAGATGACATTTCGCATTCTTGGGACATTAAAAGTAAAAGGATTACAAAATCAGCAAGTGAAGTTTTGCGTTATAAAGAGGGTATATGCTATGCTAAGTCAATGTTACTTGCCGCATTGCTAAGAAGTCAACAAATTCCTTGTGGTATTTGTTATCAGAAATTAACATTAGGAGATACACCTGATACGGGCTATTGTATTCACGCATTAAATGCAGTGTATATCTCTTCAATAGGTAGTTGGGTACGTATTGACGCAAGAGGAAATACAAATGGGAAAGACGCACAGTTTCATATAAATAATCCATCAATTGAACAATTAGCATTTCCAATTCGTAAAGAGTATGGCGAAATAGATTACCCTATAATATATATAGAGCCATTACCTATTACAGTAGAAACTTTGGAAAATAATATTGATTGTATTGAAATGATAAAATACAACTTACCAACATTTATATAATATACAGTAGTATAAGCATAAACAGAAGGGAGGTCTTTAGATGAGTATTACTTATAAAAGCATTCATGATTTTAGTGAAAAAGAATTGCAAGATTTATTTTTATCTGTTGAGTGGTCGTCGGGTAATTATCCAGAAAAATTGGTCGTTGCAATGAAAAACTATGGCAGTGTTTTTACTGCTTGGGACGGGGATAAACTCATTGGTTTAATCAGCTCAATGGATGACGGCATAATGACTGCGTATGTTCACTACCTATTAATAAAACCCACTTATCAAGGAAAAGGTATTGGGAAATATCTTGTTGATATGACAATCGAGCATTACAAGGACTATTTGCGAATTGTATTGGTTGCATATGATAAGGAGTTAGAATTTTATAAACATTGTGGTTTTAAAGTTGGTGAAGAAAAAACACCAATGTTCATTACATCGTTATGGACATAATAAGCAAAGCACAAAGTAAAGGCACGACATTTTTGTCGTGCCTTTACTTCATTTTTAATAGCTGATTTTGACGGTCTTAATTTCAAAGGGTTTAAACTGTAGGCAAACACCATTGTCATTTGTTAGCTCTGACTTAACAACTTCAAGTAGGTTTGTTTCTTCTACCTTTTTAGCGTTAAAACCAATGTTAAGTTTTGTGTTTGTGTAAGTTCCCTCAGCTTCATAAAGTCTTACGATAACCGCTTTTTCATTATCCTCGCAAGGTTTAATTGCCTCTATGATAGCATTGGAAGCATCAATTGAAAGTAGCGTATTTTGATTATATTCACCACTTGTAATAATTGGTTTATAGTTTGCAATGTATGCTGGTTTGATAACGCTGTTTGCGCTAAATTCACAAGCATGAGGTAAGAAACTGTAGGTAACCTTATGCACACCCTCATCTCCACGAGGATCGGGACGAATACCACTTTTGTGGAGTGATAATCTCATATTTCCACCCTCAACTGAAATACCATATTTGCAGTCATTCAAGATTGCGACACCATATTGTGTTTCGGAAAGGTCGGTGTATTTGTGGTTCACTACTTCAAACATAGCCTGCTCAGTTGGGTTATTTCTTGTAGTTGGTTTGTTTACATAACCAAATTGTATTTCGTGTTTTGCTTGACGGGAGAGGATCGTTGTGTCGAACGCAACTTTTAGGAAGTGGCGTTTGTCGTGCCAATCCATCACTGTTTCAAAGTCTATCCTTGGAGTGTGAACGTTGAAAATCATATCCTGTGTAATGGTTGTTAGATTTGATAGCTTGTATTTTCTACGGATACGAAGTTGAACTGCACCGTTTGAAATTACTTCTTCGCTCAAAAGTTCTGCTGTATCTGCAAATTTCATTTGGCAATCAGCGTCAAAATCCCAGTTATCCCATGCGCTAGGCACGTCCTCTGCAAATAAGAATGTATTGAAAGCATACTCGTTTCCGACAAGTTGTCTGCCGTTTGATTTGTCAATGTAGGAACTCATATAGCCCTTTTCATTAAACTCGATATATGCAAATGGAGTTTCAACACGGTTATCTTTGTAGATAAAGTTGTTATTATCGCAAGCACATTTATTGCCATAAGCTAGCACAGTCGAGGACATTGCTGGGAGTTTAACACCCACAACCGCAAGCTTTTTATTGCCGTCAATATCCGACACAAATTGTTGGCAAACAGTATCATCAACATCAAGACAACGGTCGCTATCAAGATACAAGACGTCCTCTACCTCAAATGAAAGGGTATTGATAATGCTAATCTTGTTTTCGTCACCGCTGTTCTTAATTTGTGTTTTTATAATAGCTTGAGCCTTATTTATGACCTCCGTAGTTTCGCGATTAGATTGCTCGTGTGCAGTTTGAATACAAGTTCCAGGCAATATATCGTGGAATTGGTTTACAAGTAATGTTTCAAGCAATGGACGGATTTCTTCGTCAGAAGAAACCTCATTTGCACTAATTGCATTTGCTACCGTTAGGATCTCAGCATCTCTAATAGCGATTTCAGCCTTGCGGTTATTATATTTAATCTGATGCTGGTTGGTGAGCGTTCCCCTGTGAAGTTCGAGGTATAGCTCGCCTGCATATTTATTTGGATTTACAACAGTCTTTTCAAGGTTTTTCATAAAGTCTGAAACGGTAGTGTGATATGCTTTAGGGCAACCGTCTAGGTCGACGCAACGACGTGCCATCTCAATCATTTCAAACTCAGGACCTCCACCTCCATCACCAAATCCATAAGATATCAATCGCTCATCTGAAACGGTCTTTTGTTGCAGTGAGTTCACTTGACCTCTGCCCTCTGTTCTATTAATAAGAGTTTCAGGCTCTGGCCAGTTGTGTGTGCAGTTAAAATGAGTTAGTACGGTTGTTCCATCAATACCTTCCCAGTTGAATGTTTCATAAGGAAAGGCTGTGGTATCATTCCAAGAAAGCTTAGTGGTTAGGAAGTAATTAACGTCACTACCTTTCATAATTTGTGGAATGGCGGCACTATAGCCGAATGTATCGGGTAGCCAAAAAGAATCAGAGGTAAAATTAAAGTATTTTTGTGTGTATTTCTGTCCCCAAAGGAATTGCCTTACCATAGATTCGCCGCCTGTAATGTTACAATCACATTCGACCCAAACTGCGCCATTTGGTTCATAACGACCTTCTTTAATTTTTTCACCAATTTTTTCAAACAACTCTGGATAATGTCGGCGCATTAGTTCAAGATGGTATGCGGAGCTTTGAATAAATTTGTATTCTGGAAACTCATCCATCAAAGCAATTTGATTTGAGTAGGTTCTAGCACATTTTTTAATTGTTTCAGAGATATCCCAAAGCCAAGCAGTATCCATATGAGAGTGACCAATAATTCCGACTTTTGGGGCAGATTCAGCATTTTTAGATTCAAGACAAGGGTGCATAATTTCTCGTGCAGTTTTAAGTGCCTCACGCCAAATTTTTTCCTCTGTATGCTCGGGGGAGTAGTAGACAACTTTGTGCACTTCTAGTAAACAGTTGATAACATCCCCTCTTCTAAAGCTGTAACTATCCATTGCAGATGCCAACTGGTTCAAGGCTTTAAGATCATAGATAAAATCGGAAATATCTTGATTTTTAGTACAGATGTCAATACTTTGAAATTCATATTGAAAGCTTTTAGGTACATTAGTTTCAAATGGGTAGCAACCGATTACAAAATGTCCAGCATATGCCTCGAAAGCGATGTCAATAGTTTCATTTGCTTTTGGAGCCAATGAAAGTAAGTCACAGTAATGATTTCCGTGACCTGTAGGACATAGCTTGTACGCAAAATTTCCATAGGGTACGTTGTTTACAAAAAGCAAAGCCTCATAGCTACCAAAATGAGGGTATATATAGATAGGAACGTTAACCAAATTTGAAGGCACAGTATATTGCCCTTTGAGCCAACAATAGGAGCGTTCTTTTCCCCATGTGTCGCCAGTTGCTATGCCATCGTATATTTTTTCGTCTTTTGGAACATCGTAAAGATGCTCAATTGTTTCAAATTTCTTGACACTAATGCTATCTACTTTACTAAAAACATAGGTATCCATTGTGATTTCCAATTGTTTTAGTTTTGAAAGCATTCGGTCAATTTGTGCGTTGTTTAACATATGCAGACCTCCTAGAGTATTAATTTATTGGTAAGTATATCATAAGAACATAAATAAGTAAAATGGTTGCTTTGTGTAAAGCGTTAAATTGTAAAAATGGTTGTTTAGTGTAAAGCGTTAAATTGTTAAAATGTTATGGGGATTATTGGCAACAAGTAACAAACAATATTAACGCAATACAGCACATTGTACTATTACCTGCAAAAAATACATGGCGTTTATAGGTAATCTATGCATGGTCACAAATAAGCGCACTAATAACATACAAAATAACATATAAAGGTCAATTTTATTTTACCCAAAAACCCTGTATTTATGGGCTTTTAGTTAAAGTTCCCATACGGACTAATGTATTTTTAGAGTTTTTGTGAAAAAAGACTTGCAAAATTAATTAAGATATAGTACTATATATACATAAGATATAAAAACGAGTTGTCCAAATGGCTACATAGTAAGTTTGTTTTACGAACTTACCACTCGTGGACACAGTTTTAGCAAATTTATTTAGATGAGGAGTGGGAGATATGGCGAAGGTGAAAAGCAATAAGATAAAATCTAAAAAGTTTACCTTTGATGATTTGGAATTGGTACTTCTGTCCTTACCAACCGTTATATGGTACGCGCTTTTTTCTTTCCTACCTATGTTTGGTGTGCTGTTATCGTTTAAACAATATAAGCTATCACCAGGTAAAGGTTTTTTTGGAAGTTTTTTTGAATCCAAATGGGTTGGTTTTGAGAAATTTAAGTTTCTTTTTGCAAGGGACGATATGGGGGCAATCTTCGGTAAAACAATTGGATATAATTTAATTTTTATCGCATTGGGTGTCGTAATTCCAGTTGCTCTTGCAATTATGATTTCAAACCTATATAGTCAAAAGATTGGAAAGGTATGCCAAACCGCAATGTTCCTTCCGCACTTTATGTCTTGGGTTGTTGCAAGTTACTTTGTTTTTGCATTCTTAAGCCCAGAGCAAGGGTTGGTTACTAGGATTATGGCAAATGCTGGAGTTGAGAATTTTAACTTCTATGGAACAGAGTCACTTGGACTTTGGCCAGTATTAATTATAATTCTTAATATTTGGAAAACTACTGGTTATGGAATGGTTGTTTATCTAGCATCCATCACAGGTATTGATTCTACATATTATGAAGCTGCGGTTATTGATGGCGCTACAAAATGGCAACAGGTTAAAAAAATTACACTTCCTTTATTAAAGCCAATTATTATTATTATGGCAATTATGGCAGTAGGAAGAATTTTTAACTCAGACTTCGGTTTATTCTATCAAGCAACTAAGAACTCTACATCGTTGTATCCAGCAACTCAAACCTTAGACGTATTGATTTACAATATGCTTTCTAAGTCGAGTGATTTTAGTATGGCATCTGCTGCAGCATTGTTCCAATCAGTTGCAGGTTGTTTTACAATTTTATTTGCTAACTGGGTTGTAACAAAAGTAGATTCAGAAAATGCATTCTTTTAATGGAGGTGAATGATATATGTCAAAAAAGACTAGAATGCCTTCAATTAAAGAGGGCCTTGCTAAATACAATCGTGTTGGAAAACCAGCTAACGCACTATTCACTATAATATTTATAGTAGCAGCTTTTTGTTGTATAATTCCACTTATATTTGTTGTTGTTATATCGTTTACCGATCAAAGCTCAATTTATATAAAAGGCTACAGCTTGTTTCCAGATCAATGGTCTGTAAAAGCTTACACAGCTTTATTTCATAATCCTAAAAGCATTTTAATGTCATTTGGTACTACTATTTTTATTACTATCGTAGGTACATCAATTGGACTTATGTTAAATGCTACAATGGGTTACGTATTATCTAGAAAAACTTTTAAATATAGAAAACTATATACTTATATTGTATTTATTCCAATGATATTTAACGGTGGTATGGTTGCAAACTATATCATCCTTACACGAGTTTTAAACATGAAGGATACAGTTTGGGCATTGATTTTACCAATTGCAGTTACATCGTTTTATGTTATTATTCTTAGAACGTTTTTTACTACTACAGTTCCAGACTCGCTTATTGAGTCAGGTAAGATTGACGGCGCAAGCCAACTTCGAATTTTCTTTCAAATTGTTTTGCCTATTTCGTTGCCAGCGCTTGCTACAATTGGATTATTTTTGACATTTGCATACTGGAACGACTGGTTTCAAGCATTGCTTTATGTTACAAATAGACCAGAAATATGGCCTATGCAATATACATTGATTGCAATTGAGAAAAATTTGCAGTTCCTAGCAAATAACCCTAGCATGGCTGGTATGGCTGCTGCTGAAGTGTTAAAGAGCTTGCCACCTGATGGCGTTCGTATGGCACTTGTTGTTATGACAGTAGTTCCTATCGCTTGCTCATATCCTTTCTTCCAAAAGTACTTCATTTCTGGTCTAACAATTGGCGCAGTAAAAGGCTAATCAATTTGTATTTAAATCCAATATTGTTTGGATTAAATAATATTTAAATTTTAGGAGGATTTCGTTTATGAAAGGTAAAATCAAAATTTTATCTCTGCTTCTAGCTTTGACTATGGTGTCATCAATGTTTGTTGCTTGTAAGGGCACAGAAAAACCTGTTGATGAGACTAGCAAACCTGTTGCAGAAAAACCTGCAGAAGTTACTGAAATCAGCTGGTATGCTTGGGGCGACAAACCAAATCAAGCAGCTGCTGTTGAAGCGGCTTTGAATGAGAAATCAGTAAAAGACATAGGAATTAAAGTTAATTTTAAATGGCAAACTGGTAATGACGAAAGTTTGAGAACTACTCT
>JBAQWI010000375.1:0-2361 GCA_049298835.1 Oscillospiraceae bacterium | reverse complement strand
CTGCTGGACCTTGCATACAAGGTCTCACAATTGAGACAGCCAGATGTCGCCACAGTCTTAAAACTGGACGTTTTGGAATGCTGCAACATTTGGCTATTTTGAATCGAAAAATGGGACAAATCGAGCCATAACTCGCTTAGATATAAACCTTCAAAAGTACCCATAACTCTCGGTTTTCATGAAACAGGGTCTATAAACTTAGGCCTACCCTGCACATTTTCGCAGTCTTCTCAAGGCTGTTTTCTAGGCTACACTAATGGGGGCCTGCTCTGCAGCAACAGATCGGGAGTTGTACCAACAACCTCCGAGGGTTCTCAATCTATCGTGGCACTGCCAAGCACTCAAGCTATGATAGCTCAGCGTAAGGATTTCGGACGTGTGTTATACCCATCTAAAACCATAACCATCAATACCCACCTTCTTGCTCGTTTTCTATGGCTTGAGTGCTTGGCGATTTCGTATTTGTAAATAATGTTCTAATTTGTTTACGCTTTTTAGGATTATATAATTATATATTTAAATCACGACTATAAATTAAGCGATTAACTACTGTTCTGGCTGTACAATAAAACGTTACTTTTGAGCAGGTAATTAAATGGATTTTTAGATTTATATTCGCTATAATTTCCCAGTTGGGCTTCCATTAAGCTGACGTAAGTTATGTTACCATCACATTGCAATGTTACATTTCACTATGATTTTGTAGTAGAATGCATTATATAATCCACCTATGAGTACTAATATATTTAATCTCTTCTCAAAAGTACTTAACAACAAAACTAGTTTGCTATACTATAATTGATTGACACCTAGATTTTTCAGGTAGACTCACCCAACATCTGTTTCACATATTAATTGAAATTTTATAATAATTCTTCGTGGTTTTTTTTCTATTTTGTTGTACAATTTATTGAAAGTGCTAACTATTGTATACTTTTATAGAAACATGGCAACCAAAAAGCAAGATGTCAGTGATATGCTTGCAACTGTAAAAAATTCAAATGTTTCAACGGTGACATTGGCAATGACTCACAGTTTAAACCCTGATGAGCGAAAATCTTTTGTTTTTCTTCTTGGGAAAATTACAGAGAGTTTAGAACCTCCAAAGAGAAAAATGTCACGCCGGAAGAAAGCTGAGTTAGTGCCTGCACTGGACATTTTTCATGATGAAGTCATACCTCAGATTGAGAAATCACTGATCGAATACGACCGTAAAGAAATAGCATGGAGGTTTGATTTAAATTTTCAGGATTTCTTTGGGCTAACACTAATCGAAATGAAAAAAGAACATGAAAAAATTGTACAACAAGAAACAGTTGTTGCAAATTTTGATTTGCTGGTGAAATTCCATCGAGGAATGATTTACTTGGTAGCGCATTCCATGATTACGGAAGAAAATAAACGTTCAAATATTAAGGAATGGTTTCAAGAAGAATTTGATGTTAGTTATAACACAGCTCTGAAATATATGAACTTCTCAACTCTCATCAAAACATATCCAAAACTAATGATTTGCAACATCAGCTTTGACAAGCTGATGGCAAATAGAACCAAGTTGATACAATATTTTTCCACAGAGAAAGGACATGTGTTAAGGGATGCTCTTTCAACAGAGGTTGGCCTACATATCCAAGGTGTACGATCACATAAAGTGGGGATTACCAAAAGTGATCTTCCAATGCTCCTGGAAGATCCAGAAGATTCAAACATAGACGCAACAGATTTCCACCAATCATTTTTCGAACACTGGGACGAGGGAGATTTGCCATCTATTTTATACCCTCCCAAGCAAGAATGTGAAGAATCGATGAGGGCATTAAATCTGAATGCCAGTGATAGGCCTACTCCAAGAAATCATAGAGAAGCAGTAATGAATGTTCCAAGAAGTAATATTACTTCTCCAAGAAATCATAGAGAAGCAGTAATGAATGTTCCAAGACATAATATTACTTCTCCAAGGTCTGTCAATCGAAATCGAAATAGTCGTATGGCTGCCTCATTCCCAGGGATGCAAACTTTTTCACCACGTAATTAGAAGTTGAACTTTTTGTTGGTGTTCATAGGGTACAAACTACTTATAAATCTTTGTTTTACTATATTTTTTATTGATTTTTAAATTACTCAAAACCCACCTTTTCAGGCAAGCCTATCCTCCTTAGCTCCTCTCCCCTTGACTGATTTGTTTGGATCTGCTAGTACAAACAGAAACACGATTTAGCCATCAATTATTAAAGTTCATCAAGTGCAAGAAACGGGACCCGTTTCTTGCACTTGAAATGTATTGGTTTGACCCTCACAGTTATAAATGCTAGGAACTGCAGCTATGCATGCATCCATGGACAGCAGTAGGATGTGTAAGAC
>JBAQWI010000374.1:0-9898 GCA_049298835.1 Oscillospiraceae bacterium | reverse complement strand
TTAGAGTTTCTCATATCAAATAACATTTGTGCTTGTGTAATAAAATCAGAGGCATTATTATATCGATAAACTGATTGGTATTTTTTACATTCTGGAAGTTGTGAGGTTAGTATTGGAACACCACTTGCCATATATTCAAATAGCTTTACAGGGGATGTTGACTCGGTAATATTATTGACTACAAAAGGAATGGTTAGAATATCAATTCCTTTGATAAAACTAGGTAGCGATTTGTAAGGTTGTGCACCTACAACTAGTATATTTTCATATTGATTTAACGGATACTTTGATAACGTATCGTCAAAAAGTGTTCCTATCAAGACAAAAAGCCAGTTCTTTTTTTGCTTTGCAACTTCAATGATTACTTCAAAATCAAACCAACTTGCAAGTGCTCCGTAATAACCCAAAACAACATCATATTTTGGAACGATATCTTTTAACGCTCCTGCAATAGGCGTAGCTTTTGATACACTAAAGGTGTCATAATCAACAGCATTAGGAGAAAGCAAAGGATTTTTTGCATAGGGTTTTATTTGATTAAACAGCTTGGTCGCCGTTGCAATACTGATATCAGACATTTCTAATGCCTTTTTGTGACGTGCCGTAGCTTCGTCCATATCGGAGAAAAACAGTTCTAGTTCATCGACATATTCATAAACCATTTTTTGATGGTTTAACTTTATATTGGTCTCAAATTCAAAGAGATTTGTCATATATAAAACAACTTCATCGGCACCAACTAACAATTCATTTAGCTTTGAATAGTGACGAAAAGAGTAGCAAAATAAACTTTTACTTAACTCGTTAATATTGAAGAAAAAGTCATGGGTACTGCAATTTTCCACATAGATAACCACCGAGTTTTCCCTTTTTGAAAACTCGAGCGCCATTTGTTGAATACGTTGGAACATGTTATTCCACTCAAGTGCCTTTGAAAAAACAATCACTCGCTTGCCTTTTACAGCAGATATAATGCGTTCCTCATTCTTTTTATAAAATCTAAGATTTAAGATTTTATAAAACATCATCTTTATTAATAGCAAAGCCGTCTTAAAAAAGCCATGATTATTTATGAGCCTTATGATAAGTTGTAATCTATGTTTCATAGTTTTCTCCTTTGGACAGATGTATTATTTTAGGACATATTTATCGAAATATTATACCATAAATTTAAAAATATTACAACAAAATAATAATTGAAAATGTGTGAACTAAATGCTATACTTGAAGTAATTAAAGCGTTCAGGAGGCATTTATGGAAAAAATCAAACGACTGTATCTAAAGCACAAAGAGCTTATTCTCTATGTATTTTTTGGAGGTTTAACTACTCTTTGTAATTTAATATGCTATTATATTTTTGCTCATATCTTCTCTATTGACGAAATAACTTCAACGATTATTTCCTTTATCGTTTCGGTGCTATTTGCTTTTTTCACAAACCGTCGCTATGTGTTTATGAGCAATGCAAAAGGGGTTAAACAAGTAACAAATGAACTTGCAAGATTTTTTGGTGCAAGGCTTTTTTCAGGTGGACTTGACGTTTTGATGATGTATCTTTTTGTAACTCTATTACTATTTAACGATATGCTCATAAAAATACTTTCAAACATTGTGGTAATTATTTTAAACTATATCTTTTCTAAACTTTTTGTGTTTAGGAAGAAAACATAAAAAAAACAGTGGAGCTTTTAAAGCTTCACTGTTTTTCATATTATAGCTTGAGTGATCTTTCTCTCAAACGTCTAGTTGTGTTCTCAGCAATTAAAGTGTAAATAACTGCAAAAACAGGCACTCCGAGGATGACCCCTGCAAAACCAAACAGTCCACCACCTACAAGTATTGCAAAGATTACCCATAAACCAGGCAACCCAATTGAATCACCGACGATTTTTGGATAAATGAGGTTGCATTCTATTTGCTGGAGCACTACTATGAAAAGCGTAAACCAAACCGCTTTCATCGGATCAATCATGAGCATAATTACCACACCTGGTACTGCACCAATAATCGGACCTATGATTGGAATAACATTTGTTATTCCAACGATAACGCTGATTAAAAGTGCATATTCCATGCTGAAAATCTTCATTCCAATAAAGCATAGTATGCCTAGAATTACCGCCTCTGTTAGCTGACCTGATACAAATCCAGTGAAACGAACATTTACGTGTCCATAGATATGTGTTGTATAGTCAGCAGCTTTTTTTGGCATAAATGCATATATCATTCTCTTCGCGTTTTTGAGCAAGCTTTCCTTTGTTGCAAGGATATAGATTGCAATAATAAACCCAAAGAAAACATTGAATACTCCAGAGGTAATATCCATTGTTGTTTTTATAATTTGTGGAACAGAATCAGTTATAAATTTAAGGATTTTGTCGGAAAAATCAGTTAAGAAACTAGTTACAGTAGTATTTAAATCTGTTGAAACACCCAAACCTGCAAGCAATTTATTAATAGAATTCTGTAACTCTATCATGAATAACGGTATTCCTTTGGCAAGTGTTGTAGTTGACTGCACTAACTGGGGTATGATAAACGCTATCAATCCAGCAACTATTCCTATGAAAGTTAGTATCGTCAGCAGTATGCAAACTGGACGTCTAAATTTCTCCCACCACTTATTCCTCTTCTTGTTAATTGCGGCGAAGACTTTATTTTCGTAAAAATTCGCAAGAATATTTAAAACAAATGCAAAGCATATTCCATAGATAAACGGACTTAATATTCCAGTTGCAAAAAGAAAAATTGATTTCACATCATTAGAATTTTGCAGTCCATAGTAAAGTATCACCGCAAATGCAGAAATTGCAATTCCAATTTTTATCTTGCGTTTGTCTTCGTTGTTCATTGATACACCCCTTTTAGCCTACCTATGGCTATCTTGACATATTGCAAACAATTCCGCGCTTAGCATCAAGAGTAACACTTGTGCCACTTCTTAATATTTGAGTAGCATTGATAGCGCCCACCAAAGTAGGTTTATTCAAAGCCAACCCAACGATTGCACCATGTGAGTTAAGACCTTCTTGCTCTGTAATAAGACCTGAACAATCCTTGATAAGTTCTAAAATCGCATTTGAAGTTTTAGGAATAACCAAAATGTCATCGTTTTTAAAAGTTTTTAGGGCTTGCTCTTCGCTATCACAAACGCAAAGATTTGCGCAAACGCTATTTTCAGTAACGCCTTCACCAGTCACTAGGATATCACCAACAATGTGAACCTTCATAAAGTTAGTTGTTCCAGCAACTCCAAGTGGAACACCAGCTGTAATTACAACCAAATCACCACTGTGAACTAAATCGTTTGCCTCAGCAACCTCTACAGCGTGATCAAAAAGCTCGTCATTTGTATATTTTTCCTCACAAACAATTGGTGTAACGCCCCAAGATAAGTTCATTTGACGACAAACCATCTCGTTTGTTGTACAACCAATAATTGGGCTATTAGGTCTAAACTTCGAAATCATTCTTGCAGTTTGACCTGATTTAGTTACAGTTATAATCGCTGCTGCTTTTAAATCCATTGCAGTGGTAACTGTTGCATGGGAAATCGCATTTGTAACGTTTGGAAACTCATCCAAATCCCTAGTTCTAAAACGTTTTTGGTAATCGATATCAAGCTCCGCACGTTCTGCAATATCTGCCATTGTTTTTAGTGACTCAACAGGATAAAGTCCAGCAGCAGTTTCGCCTGACAGCATAATTGCACTTGTTCCATCATAAATTGCGTTTGCAACGTCAGTTGTTTCAGCCCTTGTAGGACGTGGATTTTTCATCATAGAATCAAGCATTTGTGTTGCTGTTATAACTTGTTTACCAGCATTAAACGCTTTTTTAATTAGCATTTTTTGTATTACAGGAATTTCAACAAATGGAATTTCAACACCCATATCACCACGAGCAACCATGATACCATCAGCTACACGTAGAATTTCATCGATGTTTTTAACACCCTCTGCATTCTCAATTTTCGCAATAATCTTAATGTTTGGATTGTTAGTTTTATTCAAAATTGCTTTTACAGCCTCAATATCTTCGCCTGTTCTTGTAAATGATGCAGCAATAAAATCAAACCCAGTCTCTGCTCCAAAGATGATATCCTTTTTATCTTGTTCACTTAAGTAAGGCATAGACAATCTAACGCCAGGGACATTTACACCCTTACGATTTGAAATAACACCATTATTTTGAACTTCACATACAATTTCGGTGTCTGTATGTGACAAAACTATTGTTTCAATTAGTCCATCATCAATTAAAATTCTGTCACCGTCATTTATGTCATAAGGCAATTGCTTGTAGTTGATGTGAATTTTTTTCTTTGTTCCAAGCACATCCTTTGTTGTAAATGTTATAATGTCCGATTTTTCTACGGTCATCTTATCATTTTCAATTAGTCCAACCCGAATTTCTGGACCTTTTGTGTCAAGCAACGCTGCAACTGGGAGGTTAAGTTTTTTTCTAATTCCATCAAGTTGGTCAAAACGAGCTTTGTGCTCCTCGTGGGTTGAATGCGAAAAGTTAAAGCGCGCAACATCCATTCCAGATAGCATAAGTTCTCTTACAGTGTTTTCGTCCGCACTTGCAGGACCTAATGTGCAAATTATTTTGGTTTTTCTCATTTGTTTTCTCCTTAGGAGTATGATACTCCAGAATCTTTATATTATCACTTCTTAATTTTACACTATGTTGTAAAGAATATCCACCATTTTTTAAGATTTTGTTAAGAGCACTTATATACACCTTAAAATCAGTTAATTTTTTACATATAATTAACAATTTATTTTATCTAATTCTACAAATTTTGACAAATTTCTCACTAAATGTTAATATTATAATATTTAGTTTTTAGGTAGGTGAGTCGAAATTAGAAAAAATTTAATTACTAGGATTATCTGCTTAATAGTTGCATTTATTGCAGTTGTCTTTTCAGCTTTTTATATAAACTCTAATTACCTCTACCAACAAGCAAACAGCACCATTTATACACCATCGCAACACGAAAGTCTTCAAGATAGCACTTCCTTACTTCAAGAAGTTGGGTCAGATACAATTACCTCTGAAAATAAAACATCATCAAAAAGCAATTTTAATGTTTCATCTAAAAAAGTGACTTCCCCACTACCAAAATCCGAGAAATCAACATCTTCAATGGAAACTTCATCTGATACAACCAATTCAACAGAACCTTCATATAGCCAAACGACTTCAACGCAAGAAATTCCTCATTATTCAAGACCTGCATCAAGTGAAAGCCCATCCGCGTCATCTACTACTTCGTCATCTACGCCCTCAACATCGATACCAACGTCGTCCACTCCGTCATCTATGCCCCCAACATCAACACCAACGTCGTCCACTCCGTCATCTATGCCCCCAGCATCGACACCAACGTCGTCCACTCCGTCATCTATGCCCCCAGCATCTACCCCTTCATCGTCATCATCGTTTGAATCCGAGCCGACCTCAAGTGAAACTACGAATGACCAAACGATAAAAGAAAACGCTCAAAAAGCTGGTGAAATATCAGATACTTATGGAGTTAACGTTACAATTGCCAGAAGTGAAAAGGATTTTTCTTCTGAACATATTCTCGACTTTGCTAAAAATACAACAGATGTAAAAAACGAACTAGCCCAAATAGAGTTTTCCCTCAAAGCCTTTCCAACAGACTTTTTTGCTCAAACGTCAATCAATATTAACTTTGTACTTGTTTCCAAAACAACAACAGGAAATAGTATTGCTACAGACTCCACTTTGATTGTGCCTTGTTTTCAAACAATTAAAGCCCAAGAACTCAATGATTTTTTACTGACCATAACAGCACAAAATTTATCAGAGCAGCTAAGTCCAAACTATGACGACTACAATCCACGTGGTTTTTTCTATGGTTATGTTCAAAAGCAGTACAATTACAATCCATTACAACCATTAAAGGGTTATTTCCTATCCTTAAAAGCACAAGAAAGTCCAGAAGATGACCTCTATGAAACTTTTATGGGTTTGTTTAGGAATACTTCAATACTGCAAAAAGTTCCACCCTCATCCCCATATTATAAGAAACTAAGCTACACCTGCAACCTGCTCGTCGAGTGGGCAGATTGCTTCAAAGAAATCCCTATCGTGAGAAAATTCCTCTAACCCACGACCCGAAAAATCACCCACAATATTGAAAAAATAATTGGCTGATGTAAGATATAGATAAGTAGTGTATTTCTGCCAACAAATGCAAGTGGCTTAAAATGCATTTTGTAAAAAGCCTCTGGCAAACGTCTTTCTTTAAGTAACACGCCCAAAAATGAACCCGCAAAAAAGCAGAAAGTCCATGGAATGAGTGGAAAATAATCAACAGAGAAAAAGGCAGCATTACTTAGTCCTATAGGAAACAAAAAATTGGTTTTATATATTACATTAGGCATATCTATTGTGAAAATGCCCTCAAAACCCAGATATCCACTTTGTAGATTGTATGTAAAAAGCCATAGAACAAGACAGCCAACAATTCCCCATACTGGCGATATCTTTTTCACAAAGGGCGCTAAGAGTGGAAACAGCATCATATTAATTCCGAGCATATGCAAAATACCAAATATATCAAGGCTATCACTCATAA
The DNA here is from genome assembly GCA_049298835.1 of Oscillospiraceae bacterium. Lineage (GTDB taxonomy): Bacteria > Bacillota > Clostridia > Oscillospirales > Ruminococcaceae > Paludihabitans. The sequence continues at coordinate 3,281 of JBAQWI010000374.1, read as the reverse complement.
AAAAGAAAGTAAATATAGTCATTGCCATGCCCAGCATAAAGCAAAAAAAACCACGTTTTAGATTATTTCTTGAAAAAAGACAAGCCGAACCCGAAATAAAGATAAACAAGCCTGCAAACAACACAACCAATGTGTCGGTAAAATCAGTGTAAAACAGCGGAATATTCATTCCAAAAATTACCACAAGGTCATAAGCCATATGATAAACCACCATGCAAATAATCGCAAACCCACGCACTTCGTCTATTAAGTGAACCCTGTTTCCAAAATATTTACTCTTCATTTTGCCCTCCAAAAAAGATTACTTTCCTAAATCCTACACCATAGCGCTTTTATTGTAAAGCTTATGAGCAAAAAACCTGCTACTAATATGAGGTTATTTACTTTACAAGTTATCATTCTTGTATTATAATTAATGTCATATCAGACTCATTTTAAATGGAGGTAATACCATGAACAAAATTAAAATTGTTTTGTCAGGGAAAGAATATACAATTCAAACAGACGAAAGCGTAAGTTACGTTAAACAATTAGCTGAAGAGCTTGACGCAAAAATAGATCAATTTATGAAGCAAAATGACGCGATTTCAGTAACCTCAGCTTGTATGCTTGTATCACTCGGACTTATGGACGATTGTATCAAAGCTTCAAGTGACAAGGACAACCTTAGAAAACAGGTTATTGATTACCTTGAAGAGGCGAACAGATCTCGCTCTCAAATCATGGAGCTTTCAAGAGCAATCGATTTATTAAAAGATCAAAATCAAATGATGGCAGTCAAACTCTTAGCTTATGGAGATAAGGAAAAAAACAATGAGCAAAAACACAACTAACCTAGAAATACTAGCACCAGCGGGTGATTTAGATTCTGTTCTTGCAGCTGTGCAAAACGGAGCAAATGCCGTTTATCTTGGTCAAACGGATTTCTCTGCAAGGCAGAACGCTAGAAACTTTGATAAGGACGAGCTTTTAAATGCCGTTTTATATTGCCATTCAAGGGATGTTAAGGTTTATCAAACACTTAACACCCTTATTTTTGATAGCCAACTAAACGACGCATTAAAATGTATCAAAGTCGCTTGTGACTGCTCGATTGACGCCTTTATTGTGCAAGACTTAGGGCTTATCTCTATGATTAGAGAAGTCTCCCCCACTGTTCCTATTCACGCCTCAACCCAAATGGCAGTTCACACTGTTATGGGAGCACAATTGCTCAAGGATTTATCTATCAAGCGTGTTGTTTTAGCACGTGAGTTGTCCCTAGAACAAATTAAAGAAATTTCACAGAGTGTGGATATTGAAACAGAGGTTTTCGTTCAGGGAGCACTTTGTATGTCAGTTTCGGGGCAATGTTATATTTCCTCTATGATTGGCACAAGAAGTGGAAACCGTGGAAATTGTGCGGGAACTTGTCGTCTACCTTTTACCTCAAGTGACACACCAGCAAACGATCTATCACTAAAAGACTTATGTCTAGCGCCACATATTGAAGAGCTAAAACAAGCAGGTGTTACTTCCGTTAAAATCGAAGGAAGAATGAAACGCCCTGAATATGTTGCTGCTGCTTCAAAAGTCTACTCAAATGCTGACAAAAATGAAGATTACGATATAGATACTTTACAGGCTGTATTTTCTCGCAGTGGTTTTACAGACGGTTATCTAACAAACAAGCTTGGCGACGATATGTTCGGCATACGTCAAAGGGATGATGTTGTGGCTGCTACCAACAAAATTCTAAAGTCACTAGAAAACACTTACAAAAAAGAGGTTGGGTTAATTTCTCTCGACATGGAAATCACCCTAAAACGTGATCAACCAGTTGTATTGACAGCTTGTGATAAAGACAACAATTCTTCAACAATTTCTTCTGATATTCCAGAGTTAGCGCTCAACAGACCTGCAACTGAAGAAAGTCTTACCGTTTCTCTTTCAAAACTAGGCGGAACTATTTTTAAAATGGGTAACATCACCTGCTCTATTGATGATGGTTTGGCTTTTCCAGTTTCAAAGCTCAATGAGTTAAGACGTTTTGTCTGTGAAGAAATTGCAAATAAACGTGAAATTATCACGCCTACCCCTTGCAAAGACAGCTTTTCTATGCCACAAAAACCAGAAAAGAAAAACGGTTTTACATTTAGGGCAAGATTTGAAAGGATGTCACAAATACCTTTTGAAAGAATGGCCGACCTTGAGTTTATCATCCTGCCGATTGACGAAGTTTGTGACAATATTCCAAAGCTTTTATTATTTAAGGACAAGGTTATTATTGAGCCATATCGTGCAATGTATATGACCGAACAGGATAACTTTCAAAAGCTTACAATGCTAAAAGAAAAGGGATTTTCACGGGTTTATGCAAATAACCTTGCTCATATCAAAATGGCAAACGAGCTTTCTATGACAATCTTTGGTGGTGCTTACTTAAACTGTGGAAACTCACTTGCTGCTGATGGTTATAAAAAACTTGGTGTTGCCGATTTAACCCTTTCCTTTGAGTTAAACATTGAAACTGCAAAAAGAATTTATGCCGATATTCCACTAGGAATTTTCATGTATGGATATTTGCCGTTGATGCTCTTAAAAAACTGCCCAATTAAAAATCAATTTAGCTGCAAAGATTGTAGCGGGAATAATATGTTGACCGATAGAATGGGAATGCGGTTTAAAATCATCTGTAATCGTCAAAAATACAGTGAGCTTTTAAATTGCAACCCTCTTTATATGGCTGACAGATTGCATGAAGTCGCTCCACTTTCCTTTGGAATTTTATATTTCACAACGGAAAATATGGCACAATGCGACAGGGTGATTTCCGATTACAAAGATAGAACTCCTGCTTATGGCAGCTTTACAAGAGGACTTTATTACAGAAATGTCTAAAGAAATGATTGGAGGCAACAAGTTGGAAATACTGAAAATTAAGAAGCTAACTCCCGATGCGATTGTTCCAACCAGAGCGACAAAAGGAAGTGCTGGCTATGACCTCTATGCAGCCATAGATGCCCCAGTTACTATAAAACCAAATGAAGTAATTAAAATTCCTACAGGTATTGCAATTGCACTTGAAAGTCCTGCTTATGTGGGATTGATTTATGCAAGAAGTGGACTTTCCTCAAAGAATTTGATTGCACCTATAAACTGTGTGGGCGTAATAGACAGCGATTATCGTGGCGAGCTCATAATTCCCTTGATTAACCACGGCAATACTGACTACACATTCCAAAAAAACGACAGGATTGCACAACTTGTAATTGCCCCTGTTTTCACCCCTGAGCTTGTTG
>JBAQWI010000373.1:0-1831 GCA_049298835.1 Oscillospiraceae bacterium | reverse complement strand
ATTCTGGTATCCGCTTTTTGCAGCATGCTCTTTTATTAGAAAAACCGATAGCGAAGTAAACAAATTTCAGGAATATCCAGAATACATAATACCTCAACTGTTTCTAACAAGGCTTAATGAGAAGAGTGCATCCACTGGCATCGTATATGGCATAAGATATTTTTCATGCGCAGACGAAAAGAGTTATTTAAAAGGATTCAATTACGTATTTCCTTGCGGGGAGACAATAGAAAATATTAATAAACCTAAATTTCATTTTTCTGAAAAGCTAGTGGATAGCTTTAAACTGACGTTGCCTGAAAAATACAAGGTGAGTTTTAGTGAAAGCGGTTTACAACACGCTTTTAAAAGCGACAATGATATTTCGAGCGAGGACTGGGAACGTTTCATGAAGGATGGAAACTTGGATGAAGATGCTTTTATAAAAGAACTTGAGGTTCATGAAAGTTGGAATGAATTTATACACAATAACAAAGAAATTATTAGGCGAGTAATTGACCAAATAAAAATGAATGAAATATTAACTCCCAAAAATCCAAGGAAGGTGTTTAGGTTTCTGACTCGAGATCTTACTAAAGTGAAAGTTGTAATCCTCGGTCAAGATCCTTATCCACAAAAAAATGTTGCAACAGGAAGAGCATTCGAAATAAATGAAATTAACAAGTGGGAAGATATACTTAATAATTCTTCTTTGCTGAATATTTTAAAGTCGTTGTACCGTAACTCTAATAATAAAGTCCTAACAAAAAAACAGTTAGAGGATGAGTTGTGTGGGGGGGATTTTCAGATACTCCCGCCCACATCTTGGTTTGATTCTATGGAAAACCAAGGAATACTCTTCCTGAATAGCTATTTTACTTGCGATATCGGCAAGAGAAGTCCTCAAAAAAAGAATCATAAAAAAATTTGGATGGAATTTTCTTGTAAATTATTGAATGAAGTCAGTAATAGAAACCCTAAGATAAAATGGTTTGTTTGGGGAAGTGAAGCAAAGAAATTGGTAACTAAATGTAAAGTTAAAGGTAGTATATTTTATAGTTACCATCCAAGTGTATTTTTTGGGAAAGAGGCTAGCATCCTCTATTTTGATTGGACTGGTAATGATGATAAAATAAAATGGTTAGGTATCAATGGCTTAGAAAAAGTGGAAGAAACTCTAGAAAAAAGTCAGTATTACAGTATCGAAAATACGAAGCTTGTTGCAGATGAATGAGAGGTGCCCATTGACCAATCAATACCTTGCATTCTACGTATCATCCCACGGCTTCGGGCATATGACCCGTTGCCTGGCGATTATCGAGGAACTTTTGGAAACATCCAATCATCTTATTTATATCGCGAGCGGTGCCTATCAGAACAGCTTTGCCAGAACGTACCTCGCCCGTTTCGGTGACCGCGTCGTGTACAAGGACATCCGCACCGAAGTCGGCCTGGTCAACAAGGAGAACACTCTGCAGGTCGACATCCCGCGCCTGGAGCAGGAGCTGAACGATTTCATGGCCGGTTGGGATACCGCCGTCGCCGCGGAAGTCGCCATTTTGCGCGATTTGCCCGTCGCCTGCGTCATCAGTGACATCAGCGTCATTGGCATTCAAGTGGGGGAACAATTAGGTGTGCGCAACATCGGCATTGCCAACTTCACCTGGTGTGAGCAGTACGAATTCCTTGGCCTTTCCGACACCATCATCGACCGATTCCGGGAAGTCTACGCCAAACTCGACCTCCTAATCGAATATGACCTAATGCTGCTGGCACCCAAGCTGACCGTCCCAAGAAAACAGATCGGCTTCATATGCCGCCGCTTCGATCCCGACCGCATCGCCGCCATCAA
>JBAQWI010000372.1:0-11415 GCA_049298835.1 Oscillospiraceae bacterium | reverse complement strand
GAAATTGAGAATGTGAGTGGTACTGTAAGGCATATAAACATTCTACAAACTAAGCTTTTGACATTCGATAACAAAGCCATCTTTATACCTAATGGGCAGGTTTCTGAAGCGAAAATCGTTAATTTTTCTTCACAAGCCACAAGACGTCTTGACCTTAAATTTGCAATAGGATATAAAGTTGACTTCAAAAAAGCACAGGCACTGATTGCTTCAATTATCGAAACACACGAACTAACTTTAAAAGATCCAGAGCCAATTATTAGAGTTTGTGAGCTTACTTCAAGTAGCGTTATTATAGCGCTAAAAGTTTGGGTAAATACCGAGCATTACTGGGATGTAAATTTTGATTTACTAGAAATGGTTAAAACTGCTTTTGATGAAAACAATATTACTATTCCTTACAACCAACTAGATGTCAATGTAAATCAAGTAAATCAATAACTTAAAACTTCGGAGGAATAGCAATGAACAAACATTGTGCTGTAATAACAGCGTTTAAATCACCACTATATATTGAAAGTATTTGCAAAAAGTTAGGCATTCAAGGAATTACCACAAGACTTTACAACTGGGATTCCATTGATGACAACGATCTTTTTGACGTAACAATAAACCCTATCATTATTATTGCTGATGCACTAAACTGCCCAGCATATATGCCTAATTTGATAAAATACTACCTTTCCATAGGTGGAAAAGTAGTGACTTTAGGTGGACCACCCTTTAAAAATGAATTTTATTCACTTAACAATGTTGAAGTAGATTATAGAGAACTTGCTCGCCGTCTTTCGATTGGTGAATTTGATAAAAAAGTAATTCTTGCATTCAACTCGCCTACTGATTTAGAGGGCTTTGAAAAAAACACTTACAATCCCGATTCAAAAAAATATGAAGGTTCTGCCTACCTTTCTATTGCCAAAGATGGTGTTACCTCTGAGAAATGTATGCGTTACTATACAGATAATTTTTCAATAAATGAGAGCTTTGAAAAACATATTCGCATTACCAATGGACATAATGTTATCGGATTTTGGGCAAAAGCCTTTGAAAATACACGCACTATCTCAATTGAGTTAATTGACAAGAATGGAGATATGTTTAAAACCCGCATTACCCCTAGTGCTAACTTCAAGTATTTTATGCTGTCTAAAAAAGATTTTGTGTTTACTGGAAACCGAAACGGTGTTCTTTACGATGATAATAACCGTCCTACTTGTGTTAATTTTGCAAAAGTGGAAAAAATCCAGTTTGGACACGCACTATCCCATTCATATTCTATTGCTGGCGAACATTGTTTTTTTATTGATGAACTAGCAAGCGGATGCATTTCCGTTTTAAATGATGAATTCATTTCGATTGATGGACTTTGTCCTGAATATAAGTTTTACCCTGTAACAAATGCTGTCAGCGTTAAAAGTTACAGCAAACAAGCAATCATTAGCGATACATCTTTCCCTGTTCCTACAGATATATTTTCTCTATCACCACGGGCACAAGCGACAGGTATTGACAAGGCCAGGCGTTTCCGTTTTATTCCTTTAATTGAAGCCTATGACGAAAAGGAAATCCGATGCGGATATCTCGCCTATATGCTGTTAAACTACAGCTATGGCGAGCGCTGTTCTAGTCAAGATGGTTCTTCAATTTTGGTATTTACCACAAGAAGTGATGAATTTTATCTAAACGGTGGCGAAGATGCTGTCGTTGAAGCAATCATTTATATGCTCTCTCCTGTTTTGCTGTTAGAGGGCGGTTGTGACGAATATATTCATCTTGATGATTGTGAAAACGCAACCTTTGGTGCTGTGATTTTGGCTAGAACTGATGCTGATACAGACGGTTATAAGGTTAAAATTCAGATTAACAATGTAGCAAATATTTACTCTATCAATGAGCTTTCAACCATAAAATTACAGCATAATTATGACTTTAAACGTGTTTCATTTAACCAACTTCCCTGCGATTGTAGCATCGTTGTATCACTGCTATATAATGATGTTGTCTGCGATATCCTCAAAAGTAATCTTTGCATTCATCGACTAAAACAACCTGAGCAACGAGCTTTTGCACATATTGAAAAAGGGACCAATGAAGTCTATATTGGAGATATTCCTGTTCGGTTTTTTGGTATAAATTACATGCCAAGTGCCAACACAGGAATGGAAACATGGGACGAGTTTGAGCACTATGTATCAGCTTTTGCCTATGATCCAGATATCATTGAGGCTGATTTAAAACGAATTTCGGACATTGGTATTAACTCACTCTCGATTTTTATGCACTACTCACCCTGCATTGATTCTAATAACATTTTGCACCTTGTAAACCTCTGTGCACAGTACGGACTTTACGTCAATCTTTCTCTTAGACCGAGTGCTGATCCATTTCATTTTAATGAGGAACAAGTGCGTGAAATGATTAAAAAGTATCAGTTTGATAAAAATGATACCATTGTTGGGTATGACATTGCGTGGGAAAGATATGTTGGAACCTATAACGAATGTTATGGCAATTTTGATGGCAGAAAAACTTTCGACAAAGGCTTTGGTGAATTTATTCTCAATCGCTATGAGAGTTATGAAAATGCCCAAAGGCTGTTTCAATGTGATTTGCCTAGAAATTCAAAGGGTCAAGTAATTGGTTTATCTGACGATATGCTGAGGCAGGATGGTACACACACATTACTAGTGAGTGCTTATCGCTGTTATATTGATTCTGTTGTTGCATATACACACAATAAGGCTTGTGACTTTATAAAGTCTGTCGATCCCAATCATATGATTAGTGCAAGATCTGGCGATGCCTCAACAATTCCTTTGGTGGATGCTGGCATTTATGGATATGACTACAAGGCTTTATCGCTGTCGCTTGATTTTATGTCACCAGAAAGTTATGCGTTAACCGACAATTACAAAAATATGCGGCAGGGTGTTTTCACTAATATTTACTCACGATATGCAAACCCCGATAACGTAGTTCAATGGATGGAGTTTGGCAAATCAGTTTGGATTGGCTCAAACTTTAGCGATAATTCAAAATCATTTGAATTCCAAGCAACTTATTTCAAGAAATTTTTTGATATGCTTATCCTTGGACACACCTCTGGACTTTACGCTTGGTGGTGGGCAGGAGGATACAGAGTTGGCGAAAACAGCGACTTTGGCATTATTTCTCCCGACGGTTCAGACCGTCCTGTAACTAAGGTTTTCAGAGAATACTCAAAAAAGTTTTTATATGCCGATAGGTTGGCTAGCCCTAGTTACCAAATTCACATTGACCGTGACAAGCATTCTGACGGATTAATGTCAATGTATAACTCAATCGAGGATGAGCTTTTTGACGCACTTTCAAGAGGAGAAACTGTAGAATTTATTGATGGTGCTTATGGCAAAACCTCTGCTGATGTGGATTTGATTGAGGTGGGAAATCTTGAAAAACAAGGATATTCTCCCAAATATCTTAATTCAATTGTAACTTCAATCACCGCAATATTAGACAATGGAACTAAGATTTCCGTTAAAAATGGCGATGATCTTGATGTAGGGAAAAGTAAAGCAGTCACCTTTACGTTTAGATTAATTAATAGCGAAAAGGCCATTTGGCTACCTTGTGACTACTATGGGTCAGTATCATTGCTATCGCAGACAGCATCAGCCTATAACTTCAAACTGCCACTTTATGCAAACGTAAACCAACGTGGGATAGCAGAGTTTAATATTGCTATAAACTGCGAGAAAAAAGGCAAACTCTCCTGCGTTCTAAATTCCAAATATCGCACTAATTTCGGTGAGAGAATTAATGTAATGATAAAATAGAATAAATTAAAACCCCTGAAAGAAAACTCTTTCAGGGGTTACTGTTATTTATGTTACTTTTGCTGAGGTTGTTGTAGTTGTGGTTGCTGTTTTGCAGGCATTTTCATGGCTTGCCTTGTTGTTCTAATTTCTTGTTGCGCATTTGTCAAAATCTCTTCTGCGTTTTTCAACATATTCTCTATAAACTCATTAGTAGCACGTTTTAATTCACGATTTTGTGCATTAGTTTGAGTTATAATTTCTTTAGCACGTTCTTGACTCTGCTTCACAATTTCGCTTGTATCAATAAGCTTTTTCACACGCTCTTCTGCAATTTTTAAAACTGATTCAGCTTCTTTTTTAGCATCCTCAATAATCACCTTGCGGTCAGCAACGATAAGCTTTGCTTGTTTAACCTCTGTAGGCATATTAAGACGAATATCATCAATTGCTTCTCTTACCTTGTCAATATCAACAACACAGCGTCCCCCAGAAAGGGGCACAGTCCATGCGGCATCTAATATATCGTCAATTAAATCTAAGTTTTCATTAATATTCATTACATATTTCCTCCTATATTGTTGGCTTTTTGGAAGCGTTTTAACACAATTTGGTTTATTGGTGTGGGAACAAAATCAGAAATATCTCCACCAAAACCAGCGATCTGTTTTACAATACTTGAACTTAAATACATATTTTCAGCTGCAGTTGTCAAAAACAACGTTTCAGCTTCTGGGTTAAGCTTTTTATTTGCAAGTGCCATTTGAAACTCATATTCAAAATCAGAAAGAGCCCTTAACCCTTTTACTATTGCGCAAGCCCCCACACGTTCAACATAACTTGCAAGAAGCTCGGTTACAACATCAACTTCAACATTCTCAATATCCGTTGTGCACAGCTTAATCATCTCAACACGCTCTTGGAGCGAAAAACTAGAAACTTTGCTTGCATTAACTGAAACTACAATAATGACTTTATCAAAAAGCTTTGATGCTCTCTTGATTATATCAATATGCCCTTTTGTTACCGGATCAAAGCTACCTGGACAAACAGCTAATCTCATGAAGTTACCCCCAATTTACGCCTGTATGCAGACACTGAAATCCTACCATAGTTATATTGTTTTACTCGGTCAAAACCACCCACTTCTTGTGGTAGCACATCCGACCGCTCGTGCTCAACAAGGATAACCCCTGCCTCGCTCATTTTCAAAGCTAACAGTGGAAGTACCTCTTGGACAAATCCCTTTGAATAGGGTGGATCTAAAAATGCAATATCAAATAGTTCGTTTGTCGTTTCTAAAAATGATTTATAGTCCATTGCAACAACACGTGCCTGTTCAAAAAGCCCTGTTGATGCAAGATTTTTTTTTGTTACCTCTTGTGAGTTTTTTGCGTTATCTACAAAGACGCAAAATCTCGCTTTTCGGCTCAACGCCTCTATTCCCATTTGTCCAGAACCACAGAATAAATCAAGCACAGTTGCGCCCTCAATCTCAAAGTTAATTGAGCTAAAAATTGCTTCCTTGACTTTTACCGTAGTAGGTCTTACATCAAGTCCTGCTACAGTTTCTAATGCTCTGCCTCTGGCTGTTCCTGTAATAACTCGCATTCTTTTCCTCCAACAATTTAATCAAACATCATATCTTTCTTGTTGTGCCGATAGACACTAAGCACCATTCCAATTGCCATATATGATATCGTGACGGAAGTTCCTCCAGCACTGAAAAACGGCAATGTGATACCAATAACAGGAATAATACAAAGTACCATTCCGATATTTATAATCGCTTGAAACAAGAACATCGAAAATACTCCAATGCAGATAAATGTGCCCAAATTGTCCTTTGACATTTTTGAGTTCATAAGTATTTTAACACATAAAAAGATAATTAGCAATAACGTTGTAATTGTACCCACAAAGCCCAGAGTTTGACCTATATAAGAAAAAATAAAATCATTATGCGACTCTGATACATAAAAAAGATTATCACTTGCAATTCCTCTTCCAAAAAGCCCACCCGAGCCTACGGCAATACGTCCCTTAAACTGTTGCATTCCGGCCCCTAAAGGATCACTCTCTGGGTGCCACGCAACCAAAAATCGCTTTTGAAGATGAGAAGGCAGGACATAATTCCAAATTAATGGAGCCACTCCAATTGACGCAACCAATCCTACTGCAATGAATCGAAGTGAAAGTCCTGCAACAAACATCATAAATGCAAATATTATAAAAAATACAAGCGCTGTTCCGAAGTCGCCCTGTAGCATTACAAGCACAGTTGGTACTGCACCATGTAAGCATAAGAGTAGAAACGGTTTTTGCTGATTAATTTGCTCTTTCACTTTTGAAAGGTGGAGCGCAAATGTAAATATAAATGATAGTTTTAAAAGCTCTGCTGGCTGAATCGTAGTAAAACCTAAATTGAGCCACGCCTTATCGTCGGCAGCAGCAGAGGCACCTGCACCGCCTGTTCCAATAATATAAGTAAGGACAACCAATCCAATTGCTATTGGTGCGTGTATCTTCCACAACTTCGCCATAGTATGGTAGTCGATTATTGAAATTATCATTGCTAAAACAATACCTAGTATAATAGCGACGCCCTGAACGATAAGCACTCTAAATGTCTTTTGCCCTGTTGCATAAAAGGAATATAGGCAAATCAAACTTATAGAAGAGCAAGTCAAACAAATCAACAGCAACGTCTTATCAAGTGACCTTAAAAATTCTTTTATGCTCGCAAACACTTTATTCATCTTACTCTCCTTCACATATAATTTTTCTACTAAAACAAGCCGTCTATCTTGCCGTTTTCATCAACATCTATACCCATTGCTGCTGGTTTTGCAGGAAGTCCCGGCATCGTCATAATACTTCCTGTATAGCAAACGATAAACCCTGCCCCTGCACACAGCTTAATATCCTTCACTGTAATGGTAAAACCACTTGGCGCACCAAGAAGGTTTTGGTCATCTGAGAGCGAATACTGAGTTTTGGCGATGCAAATTGGTAAGCTTCTTTTTCCTAGCTCCTCAATCTCTTTGATTGCTTTGAGTGCTGGTGCCATAAATGAAACATCACCTGCGTGATAAATTTCAGTGGCAATTATTTTTATCTTATTTTGAATTGTATCATCAAGCTCATATATTGGAGCAAAATTATTGCAACCCTCGTTTTTTTCTATCGTGTCGCAGATAGTTTGAGCAACTACAACTCCACCCTCAGAACCTTTAGCAAAAACATCAGAATATGCATGAGCTACGCCTTTTTGGTTACAGTAATCTGAAACAAATTCTACCTCTGCGTCGGTATCGGTATGAAAACGGTTGATTGCAACCACTACAGGCACACCAAATTTATGCATATTATCAATATGTGCACCAAGGTTTACGATGCCTTGTATCAATGCATCAAGATTTTCAGTTGAGAGGTCAGCTTTTTTTACTCCACCATTGTATTTTAGTGCACGAATTGTAGCAACCACAACGATACAACTTGGGGTAAGTCCTGCAAAACGGCACTTGATATCAAGAAATTTCTCAGCACCTAAATCAGAGCCAAAACCCGCCTCAGTGATGGTGTAATCTGAAAGTTTTAACGCAAGTTTAGTAGCAATAATAGAGTTGCAACCATGGGCAATATTTGCAAATGGTCCACCGTGCATAATAACAGGTGTGTTCTCTAAAGTTTGGACAAGGTTAGGCTTTAGAGCATCCTTTAAAAGTGCAGTCATCGCACCCTCAACATGTAAATCCCCTGCAAAAACAGGCTTATTATCATAAGTATAGGCAATTAAAATACTTGCTAATCGTGTTTTAAGATCGACAAGATCACTTGAAAGGCACAAAATTGCCATAACTTCACTCGCAACGGTAATTTGAAATCCATCCTCACGAGGAATTCCATTAAACTTTCCGCCCAAACCAACATTGACAAAGCGGAGCGCCCTGTCATTCATATCCATGCAACGTTTATGTAAAATTCTACGTTGGTCAATATTCAGCTTATTGCCCTGCTGTAGATGGTTATCAATGATTGCAGAAAGTAGATTGTTTGCAGCAGTGATTGCGTGCATATCTCCTGTAAAATGCAGATTGATGTCCTCCATTGGCACAACTTGTGCATAGCCTCCGCCAGCAGCCCCACCTTTAATTCCAAAAACTGGACCTAATGAAGGTTCACGCAGAGCGACAATTGCATTTTTTCCAATCTTTTTCATCGCTTGCCCAATCCCAACTGAGGTTGTAGTCTTTCCCTCACCTGCTGGAGTTGGATTAATTGCGGTAACTAGAATAAGTTTACCGTCTTTTTTATCCTTTAATGAGTCCATAAGAGCAAAGTCTAGTTTGCATTTATATTTGCCATAAGGCTCAACAAATTTTTCGTCAATGCCTGCCTCTTTGGCAATATCTAATATAGGTTTCATTTTTGCCTCTTGAGCAATTTTAATATCTGATAGCATAGCGTCTACCCCCATAAAATATTCGGCAACGTGCGGTTTTGATGTAGTCAAATTTCGCACTGCCATTGAAATTATTAATGTTTGCTTTGCAAATATTATATCATATTTATTTTAATTATTCTACAATTTACTTGAAAAACTTGAGCTTTCACACTATAATATATATGGGATTATTATTTATAGTAACCTGTCAAATTGCTATGAGGGAGAAAAAATGAGAGAGTATATTTCGGGCTCAGTTGAAGAAACTGAGAATATAGCAAAAGAATTCGCAAAAGAACTCAAAGCGGGCGATGTAATTGCCTACAAAGGCAATCTAGGTGCTGGAAAAACTGCATTTACAAGGGGACTTGCAAAGGGTTTAGGACTCGACTGCGAGGTTTCAAGTCCAACATTTGCCTTGGTTCACGAATATCGTGGCAAGGATATCACCCTTTATCACTTTGATATGTATAGAATAAACGATTTTAATGACCTTTACTCTACAGGATATTTTGATTATCTTGATTTAAATCAAATTCTCGCTATCGAATGGAGCGAAAATATTGAAGGAATTTTAGAGGAAAACACCATTTTTGTAGATATACAAACAATTGACGAAAATACACGTAAAATTACTATAGTTGGGGGTAACAGATTTTGAAATTATTGGCAGTTGATACCTCTGCAAAGGTGACAAGTGTTGCTGTTGTAGATGAAAACGGCATTTTAGCTGAATTTAGCTCAGACACGAAACTCACCCATTCTCAATCATTAATGCCTATGGTTGACGCCATGCTTACTTGTGCCAAAATATCACTTGACGATATTGACGGATTTGCTTGTGCTGTTGGACCCGGCTCATTTACTGGGCTTAGAATTGGCATTGGTGCAATAAAAGGGCTTGCATATGGAAAGAATAAACCTTGTGTTGGGATTTCGACGTTAGGTGGACTAGCCTACAACTTAAAAGGGTTCGATGGCATTATTTGTGCTACTATGGACGCTCGATGCAATCAAGTTTACACCTCGATTTACGAGTCCTCAAATGACGATATGACGTGCCTTTACGATGACCGTGCTATCACCATGGATGAGCTTTTAGAAATACTTAAAACTTTCGAAAAAAACATTATTTTTGTTGGCGACGGAGCGAATCTGTGTTATAATAGATTGGAACAAAAACTGGACAACATTTTTTTATCTAGTAATTTAGTGAAATATCAAAGGGCATCCAGCATTGGTTTTTTAGCTTTAGAAGAGCTAAACAGTGGACAAGCAGTACAAGCTGATGATTTAATGCCCATATATTTAAGACTTCCACAAGCACAAAGAGAGCTTATCAAAAAACAAGAGGGTGAGAAAAATGAGTAATGAAAAAAAAGCCATTGCTATTGGCTGTGACCACGCTGGTGTCCAGTTTAAAACTGAGATTATAGAATGGCTAAAAGAAAACAATTACGAGGTTTGCGACTGCGGCTGTTATAATAACGACAGCGTCGACTACCCGGATATCGCTTACGAAGTTTGCTCTAAAATAAAGAGCGGTGATGTTGACAAAGCGATACTAATCTGTGGCACAGGTATTGGTATTTCAATATCAGCAAATAAAATTAATGGCATCAGAGCTGCTTTGTGTCATGACTATTTCTCCGCAAAATTCACAAGAGTGCATAACGATGCTAATGTAATCTGCTTTGGCGCTCGTGTTATCGGAACTGGACTTGCTATGGAACTTGTAGATGTTTTCTTAAAGACAGAATTTGAAGGCGGACGTCACCAAAGACGTGTTGACAAAATGATGGAACTACAAGGCAAATAAGTGCTTTGTATCGCTAATATATAAGAAAAGCTTTTCTCTTTCGCACTTGCGATTAGCTTTTTTAACCCCCAAAAAATTATAAGTGCGGAGAAATGATGGTAATCTTATGAATACTCCATTTATTATGGATCATCCCCTTATTCAACACAAAATCTCACTACTTCGTGACAAAAACACAGGCTCAAAAGAATTCAGAGAGCTAATTTCTGAAATTGCAATGTTTTTGTGTTATGAGGCTACTAGAAGCCTACCACTTAAAGAAGTTGAGATTGAAACCCCTATCTGTGTAACTAAAACTAAGGTTGTTTCTGGTAAAAAACTTGCTTTCGTTCCAATCCTACGCGCAGGACTTGGTATGGTTGACGGCGTTTTAGAGATGGTCCCTGCTGCAAAAGTTGGACATATCGGTCTTTATCGCGACCCAGATACCAAAATGCCAGTTGAATATTACTGCAAACTTCCTGTTGACGTAACAAAACGTGATGTTTTTGTTCTTGATCCAATGCTTGCAACAGGTGGATCTGCTATTGATGCTATCAATTTGATTAAAGCAAAAGGCGTTACTTCCATTAAATTCATGTGCATTATTGCAGCTCCTGAGGGACTAGATGCCTTAACAGCGGCTCATCCTGACGTTCAAGTATATTGTGCTGCTGTTGACGAAAAGTTAGATGATCACGCTTACATCGTTCCAGGTCTTGGAGATGCTGGCGACAGAATATTTGGCACAAAATAGGCATGAAATATGTGGCTTTTTACGAGCCATAGGCGAAGTGAAATGCCCATAGTTCAGCCGTTCTTTTGAAGTGCGAATGAAATGAGAGCGACAAAAGAACTTCATTATAATTTTTTAGTTACAACATTGAGTGAAAGTGAAGCTTGAGCGAAAAATTGTACTATGTGTAAACACTTACCCTAATATACTTTAATATTGAAATAGGCTCACTGATTTTATCAGTGAGCCTATTTATTTATACTAATTTCTCAAAAATGTACCAACAACTAATTCCAGAACGTTCCAATCCCAAATCCACAAAACCCATATGCTGATAGCCAACTTTTTCATAAAGCTTTCTCGCAGGCAAATTTCCCTCTGCGGTATCAAGGCGGATAGAGTGAATTCCATCTTTTTTAGCCAATTCATCTGCAAAGGCAAGGAGTTTTTGTGCAATTCCCTGCTTTAAAAAATCTGGGTTAACCGCAAGTGTATGGACAACTAGTGGATTATCAGTTGCAGCCTGCCATTTTGAAGTAGTATATGCCTCCTCTTGCTTATTATTCAATATGCAAGTGCCTGCAATTTTGCCACCAATTATCGCAACGTATAAACTATCCTCATCATAGCCAGTCGCCGC